>JBILWF010000703.1:0-5827 GCA_044370075.1 Chthoniobacteraceae bacterium
CTGATTTTGGGCGGACAAACCACATCGGACGGGGTGCTGTCGCTGGCAATAGGAAATAACCTCTCCGGCGACCTGTATGCGCAAAAGGGCACGGTGCGCCTCACCAATGCCACGGGGGCCGGTACCGGCGTGCTGGTCATCTCCAGCGGGGCGGCGCTGGACGTGCAGGTGGCCTCCGTCGCCAACCGCATTGCGCTCATGGGGTCCGGAACCTACGGCACGGGCGCGCTGCTCAACAGCAGCGGGCTCGGCACGGCGAGCGTCTCAGGACAAATCCTGCTCGGCACGGATGTTGCCATCGGCGGCACGCTCACCCTGAGCGGCGAGGTGACCGATCAGGGCCTCGGCGTGGGCATTACCAAGGTGGGGTCAGGCACCCTCACGCTCAGCGGTACCAACTCCTTTTCCGGCACCCTGCGGGTTGACGCGGGAACGGTGCGTTTGAGCAAAACCAGCGCGCTTTCGAACTTCGCCAACCCGTACCGGGTGGCCGTGGCCGCGGGTGCCTCCCTCACCGTTCCTTACGGAACCGCCTCCGACTGGTCTTTTGCCGAGCTCAACGCGTTCCTGACCACGCCCAATGAGTACGTACCCGGTAGTATTTTGGGTCTGGAAGTGACCGCATCCTCAACGATCTCCAGCTCCCTGATCATCCCGGCGGGCCTTGGAAAATACGGCTCCTCCGCGCTGACCCTTACCGGCTCCAACCGGTTTGCCTCCCCGCTGTCCATTTTCGCGGGTTCCTTGATTGTGGGTTCCGCGGACGCCATGGGCGGGGTGGGGCAAACTGTGCAGGTGGGCACGGGTGCGACGCTGGCGCTGGGATGGGACGGAGCGGGTGCCGGGCTGAACCGGGGCAGCCCCGAGGCCTACACTTTTGGCGGGACCCTCAGCGCGCAGGGAACCACGGCCGGGCTGGTCGCAGTGCGATTTGGTTCCTCTGCGGTCAATAAAACCCTGCGCATGGGCTCACTGAGCCTCGGCACCACCACCCTGACGGTGACGCCGGTCAACAACTACGGGTTTGAATTCACCGATGCGGTCAATCTCACCGGAGGCGCCGCCACCCTGAACGTCGGGGGCACCCAACCCACCGGCGTTGTACCCGGTTTGACGCTCAGCGCTCCGATCACCGGAGAGGTGCCGCTGTTCAGCAAGGACGGCACCGGGGTGCTGGTGCTCACCAATCCGGCGAACACGTTTGGTATTGCCGGCGGGACAATCGATATCGTCTCCGGGTTGCTCCAAATCGGCGCCATGAATGTGCTCGGGGACTCAGGCACCCTGCGCATCTCCGCAAACAGCGGCGTTCGCGGATTGCGCGCCGCGGGAACGTTCGTGTTTGATCGCACGCTTTTCCTCAGCGGGGGTTCTTCAGCGGTGGATGTGACGGGGGGCAACACGCTCACCCTCTCCACGCCGCTGGCCTACAGCGCGGCCGCCAACGCGCTGGCGAAGAATGACAACGGGCTGCTGGTTCTCTCCGCAAACAACACCGGGTGGGATGGCCGGCTTTTTGTGCAGGCCGGTACGGTGCGCATTACCAGCGCCAACGCGCTGGGCTCGGCGCTGGGTAATGCGACGGTGGTTTCCGGCGGCTTGAGCAGCGGGCCTGCCATCCAGATCGACGGGAGCACCGCGGGGCTGACGCTGGGGGAGAGTTTTTCCCTCAGCGGCTGGGGGGACGACTATACCGGCGCCCTGCGCAGCGTGGCGGGCGCCAACGTGCTGACGGGGTCTCTGCTTGCCGCGGGCGTAGCCACCGCGTTGGGCGTGGACGAGGGCTCCACGCTGACCCTTCAGGGGTCGCTCAACGTGGCCTCGGGCGCGACTCTTCAGCGTACCGGTTCGGGTACTTTCCGCATCGCCGGGGGCTCGCTTTTCGGAGCGGGCTCTTTTGTGCAGGCGGGCCCTTCTCAGACGGAGATTCTCTCCCCGGTGACGGGGGCCGCGAGCATGTTTTTGGATGTGGGCACTGTCCGCCTCTCCGGATCCGGAAGGATGACGTCGGCGGTTCCCTGGACGATCCGCGGGGCTGCCAGTTCGCTCTTGGAGGTGGATGATCAGGGAACGGCCACCGCAAACCGCCTCGGCGGAGGGGCGCTTACCATCCGGAGCGGGATTCTGCGCTACATTGCCAATGGGCTGGCCAACTCGAGCGAAACACTCGGTGCGCTCGATGTGAATAACGGCAGTGTGACGATCGAGACGCTTAATTCCGGCTCCGCGGGCGGAACTTTGACATTCGCCAGCCTGAACAACCACGCTACCGGCGCAAACTTTCTGACGTTCCGCAGTCCGAATTCGTTGTTTGGAACCCCGCAAAACCGGGTGATTTTCACCGCCGCGCCAAGCCTGACCAACTCCATTATTCGCTCTTCGGTCGTGGTGGATCCGAGCGGCACGAATCTGGCCACGTATGGAGCCAGCGGGATTGCTCCGTTCTCGGCTTACACCCTCAACAGCGGGTTGGGGTCGGCGGGAAGCGAGAGCATCACGGCGGTGGGCTTCAACGCGATGTCCCCGACCAGCGTAGAAAATGTGAAGCTCACCGGGGTGACCACGGCGGTAAACAATCCGGGACGGGCGGGTTTGACGATGAACGCGCTGTTGCTCTCCGGCACGGCAGGCTTTGAGCTGCCCACCTCGGGTGGAAACCAGCTTTACCTGAGCAGCGGGATGTTGGTGGCTACGGGCAGTGTGTTGACGCTGGGTAACGTCGTGCTCACTCAGAGGGGTGCAGCTCCCGTGGTCGCGATGCCGGCGAGCAATGATTCGAGCCTGTATGTGGACTCGGGCGCGACACTCGAATGGAATGCAGCCCTCATTCAGGGGGGAAACTTTGTCAAAGCGGGCGGCGGTGCCTGGAGTCTAAACACGAAGCAGTATTTTAACACGACGAACAACTGGTTTTTCATTCATGGGGGAGAGGTCCTCCTCAACGGCGGAGACAACACCCTGTGGCAAGCCGCATCGGGCCAACAGATTATGCTCGGGGATGGAGCGACGCTGAACTTGAACGGCAACAGCCAGTTAATTTCCCAACTCTTCAGCCAATTTAACTCCAGCGTTCAGCGGGAATTTCAGGGGGGCACGATCACTTCGGCGTCGCCCGCTGTTTTTGCGGCTTCGAATATGGCGACCTTCGGGGGACGAATTTCAGGAGCACTTTCCTTTTTAAAGGCGGGTGGCGCTGCCTCGACGCTGCTTTCCGACAACGATTATACGGGCCCCACGTGGATCAACTCGGGGTCGTTGATTTTGCGCGATTCCGGCCGCTTGAGCCAGACGCCGGCAATTGATGTGAACTACGCCATACTTGAACTGCGCGGGCAGACCGGGGCGAGTGGAGCCGGCAGTTCGAGGACGTTGTCGGACCGCATTAACGACGCGGCCGTACTTACCCTGCGAGGAGGCACCATCACGCTGAGTGGCCAGATGGACAAGCTCACCCGGGAGGTCCTCGGAAACGTGAACATCGCGGAGGGTGTCAACCTAATCTACCCCACATGGAACGCGCTTGGTGTTTCGGAAACCGAATTAGCGCTGGGAACGTTTGGGCGCGCGTCCGGGGCCTCGGGGATTGTTTTGTTCAACAACCCGGCGGGTACTACGCTGGTCACTCCGCAGCTGGGGGCTGGGGCACGGGTGATGCTGTCCAATCCGGATCTGCAAAACAATCTGCTGGGTCCGTGGGCGGTGGTGGGCCGGGAATATGCCAGTTATGTCCCCTGGCTCGGTGTGGGCTCTCTGAATGCCGCGGGTTTTGCGGGCTACTCGTCGGGGACTCTGACCGGGGCCACGGCTGCTGATAACGTGCGTTTTTCCGCGCCAGCAAGCCCCGTTTTGCTGACGGCGGACACCACGGTGAACACGCTTAACTTTGCAAATGCCGCGGCTGGCGGATCCCTGAACCTAAGCGGCAACACGCTCAATCTGGCGGGCGGCGGGCTGATGATCGGTAACGTGGCAACGGGCACGTTTCGGGTGTTTGGCGGCACGGTGACGGCGGGAGCCTCGGGTGTTGCGTCGGATTTGTACGTCAACCTGCTGCCCTACGGAGGCACAGGCAGGCAGGTGAGTTTGGAAAATACTTTCCGTGACAATGGAGGTGCACCGATGCGGCTGGTGCTTTCCAACTCGGACGCGCCGCTCACAAGCAATTGGGTAACGCTTCGCGGTGCGAACTCACAAACCGGCGGCACCGTCATCAATCAGGGCAGCGTCATCCTGAGCACGCCCGCAGCCGACGGCGTCTCCGTGGTTTCCATCCCGGCGCACGCCACCGATGCAACCGCGACGCTGGTGCTCTCCGCGGGCAGTGTGCAGTTGGCCGGTTCCTTGCAAATCGCCACGACGACCATCCCCACGCTCAAAGGCTCCTCCGTGCTCAATTTAAACGGCTTTTACCAGCCGCTGGCCGGGCTCAACATCGTAAACGAGGGCGGAAACGGGCCCGTTTTCCGCTCGGGTGATGCGATCACCTATGCCGGGGCGACGGTTGTTTCGGGAGACCCTACGCTCACGCTGGCTTCCACGGCGGGACTGCGCGTGGGCCAACCCGTCACCGGCACCGGCATTCCAGCCGGGAGTTTTATCCAGCAGATTGTCGACAACACGACGGTGATCCTTTCCAAGAGCGGGTCCGCCAACTCCACCGGTTCGGTGAGCATCTGGGGGGCGGCCACCTTCGCCGGCCCTGTCACGGTCCGCTCCAGCAACCTCTCCGCCGCATCGCTGGCGGCCGGGGGAGCCCTCGACTTGAACGGCCAGACGCAGGTTTTCGATACCGCTCCGGTTACGGTGTTTGGAAACAGCACCATCGCCCCGCTGGCGCACACCCTGAGCGTGGATGCCCTCGTGGTCGACTCGGCGGGGGCGGGCGGCGGCTTGGTGAAGGCGGGCTCCGGCCTGCTGCGCCTGAGCAATGCGTGGAACTCCTTCCCGGGTGGCGTGCAGGTGCGGGACGGCGGGATGGTGATTGCGGCGGACAGCACCCCCTCGGCGGTCGGCGGCGGAGCCGTCACTTCGGGACCTGTGGGAATTGGAGTGCTGGCGATGGGGACGCGTTCCGCAGGGGTCACGGCCCTCGTGGCCGATGGCGCGGCGCGCACCCTGCTCAATGATTACACGCTGGCTGGCACGGTGGCGCTGCGCGGCCTTAACGCACTCACCCTCAATGGAAACACCACCCTTCCCGGAGGCCAAACCACCTTCACCGTCGAGGCACCCCAGGCGGTGCTCACGCTCGGAGGCCTTGTTTCCGGGGTGGATGAAACCGCCAGTCTGCTCAAAACCGGCCTGGGTACGGTCGCCCTCGCCGGAAACAATTCCTTCACGGGGGGCGTGCGTTTGGAGGGCGGCACCCTGCGCTTGACGGGACTCGACGCCACGGTCGACCCCTCCCCGCTCGCGGGGGGCGTGGTCACGCTGGGTACCGCAGGGTTGCTGCAATTCCTCAACTCCGGCCCCAGCAGCTTTTCCACCATCACCTACACCTCGCCCATTGTGGTCACCAGCACCGCCGCCGCCGCCAACCTGCAGATTGGCAACGTGAGCGGTTCCAACCTGAACAACACCGTGGAGCTGCCCTCCATCTCCATGAATCAGGGGCAGATCCTCAACATCTCCATCCTCAACGGATACACGCTCAAAATCTCCCAACTCACCACCGGAACCGTCGGGGGCCTCAGCCCCGTGATTGTGAACATTCCCTCGGGTTCGTCGGTGACTATTTTCGATTACGGCACCGGTCCCGAGCCCATCAGCATCGGCGCAGGGCGCCTGATTCTTCCGGAAATCGTCACGATGGGAACGCTCACCGTTT
>JBILWF010000174.1:0-5823 GCA_044370075.1 Chthoniobacteraceae bacterium
CGTGCCCGGCCCGCAAGCGGAATCCATTTGCGGACCAGCGCCATGGAGGTGGGGTACGCGCCCGCTTCCGCCACCCCGCACAGCAGCCGCGCGGCGAGCAGCCCCCCGAAGCTGGTCACCGCGCCGGTTAGTCCCGTGAAGAGCGACCACATCACGATGTACAGGGTGAGCATGGGCCGGGCGCCAAAGCGGTCGCTCAGCCATCCGGCGGGAATCTGCATCAGGGCGTAGGAGAAAAAGAAGGCGCCCAGAACCCGCCCGATCTGCTGTTTGTCCAGCGAGGTGTCCTGCAAAAAGCCCGCCGATTTGACGATTTCGGCCATGCAGATGCGGTCGAGGTACAACACAAACGCCATCAACATTGTCACTAGAATAATCCGGTGCCGGACCGAGGTGGGGGTTTGCGTGGCCTTCATCGGGGATGTGTGACGTACGCGTGCGGGTTCAGACGCGCGCATCCGGGTCCAGCGGATACACGGGCCTTTGGATGTGCCGGTAGTCGAGGGTGGCCAGCCGGCTGGTGCACGGGCCGGGCGTGTCCACCCACAGCAAGCGCGCCGCAATCGGCTCGTAGGCGCCGCGGTGGGCGACCGCGGCCTTCACAGCGAGGTAGGAAAATTCCCCGGGCTCCAGCCCCTGGCTGGTCCACTGTGCAACATCCATTGGCGGGGTCGGACGGCTGGTAAGAAGCAGCGTGAGGCTCCCGCTGCGAACCACGGCGCAGTCGCCCATCTCAAAAAAATCACCCGAGGCGGACGCCAGATGGCTGTTCTTGTCCGCGAGCTCGAAGCGACCTTCGGAGAGCGAAAGCACCTCCACCTCCAGCGCAACGGGGCCCGCGTCCAGCCGGCTCGCCCTGCCCCCGACGGAAAGCGTCAGACGCCCGGGCACCGGAAAAACCGGAACGCGACCGCCGCGTAGAGCAACCCATTCGCGCACGATTCGGACTGCCTCCGGGTCGGCAATGGCAACCGCCGCGTTGGGCGCAGCCAGCTCCAGCAACGCGCGCAGTAAACCGGTGCCGTCGCCGGGTGCGCCGCCCCCGATGTTGTCCGCGGGTTCAGCGATCACCGTGAGCCCGGGCACCGGCGCCACCAGCGCTTGGCGCACCACCTCGAGGGCGGGAGCTTCCATGCAATTCCCCGCCTCCCGATTTTCCCACGCCATCGCCGACAACTCCGTGAGGGCGGCTTGCGCGGCCTCCGCGGTTCCCGTCGTGCACACGGTAAAACTCACGCCCGTCTCCCTGGTGTCTGCAAATGAAAATCCGGGGATCACGTTCACGCACCAAAACTCCGGGTGGATGGACTCGAGTTCCCGCGCCCGGGCGAGGAGCGAGCGCATCGGTTCGTGCGCGCTTCCCGTGCCGGTGGGCGGCCAGAGAATGGGCGGATGAACACGGTGCGTTCCGGGAAGTTTTCCGGTTGTGAGGCAGCGCTGCAGCAGGCCCGCGGCGCGCCCGGCCGCCTCGCGCGCATCGGTGTGCGGGTTTTTGCGGTAGGCCACCAGACAGTGGGAGTGCCGCGCCATGCGTTCGGTAAAGTTGGCGTGCAGGTCAAACACGCCAAACACGGGAATGTCTTTCATTCCGGGGTGGGCGCGGAGGCGGGTAAGGATCTCGCCCTCCACATCCCGGCAGGTGTCGGTGACCATGGCGCCATGCAGAACAAGGAAGACGGCGTCGAGGCCTCCGCTGCGTTGCGCGGCATCGAGGGAGCGCTCGAGTTCTTCCCAGAAGTACTCGAGAGTTTCGCCAGTGACGGTGCCCGAGGGCATTGCCCGTAAGTCCAGAGCGGGGATAATTTCCCATCCGAAGGTTTGGGCCGCCGCGAGCGCGCCGCCCATCGGCGAGCTGTCGCCCGCGAGCGCCAGAAGCGAATCACCCTGCGCCGCGGTGAAATCCCGCAGCGTGGTGGGCTGCTCGACAAACGTGTTTGTCTCGTGAAACAAGCCGGCAAACAGGACGCGTTTGGGGGCGTTCATGACAGGGGCCATTCCGCTGCATGCTTCGCAAAGGCGGGTTCGGCGCGGCGCAGCGTTTCAGCCACATCCTCGGCGGTGTGCTCCAAACTCACGAACCAAAGCCCCCGTTCAATTGCGCGAACGCCCTGCTCCAAAAGGCACCGCCGCAGGTGCGCCCAGCGCGGGGCGTCATGCGCTTTTACGTAGTCGCGGTACGCCAAAACCGGGCTTTCAGGCGCGCCCTGCTTGAGCATGGTGCAGTGAAAGACCAATCCGGGCCCCTGCGGGCGCAGGGGAACGCCGTGCCGCGCGGCGGTTTCGGAAAGGCCCTTCATGAGGGCGGAGCCAAGTTCGTTCAGCGGACCGGGATGCTCTGGGCCCGCGGCAAGCGTCCGGTCCAGACACCAGCGGCTTGCCGCGAGGCAGAGCGGGTTCCCGTTCAGCGTGCCCGCGTGCACGACCTTTCCACTCACCACGGTCTCAAATGCGAAGGCTTTGCCCACCAGCGCAGCGAAGGGAACCCCTCCGCCGATCGCCTTTCCGAGGATGGTCAGGTCGGGATCCGCGCCGTAGTAGCCCTGGGCGCCGGACGCGCCAAAGCGAAAGCCCGTGATCGTTTCATCCGCGATCATCAGCGCCCCCTCGGCGTCACACAATTCGCGGATCGCCGACAGCATGCCGGGTTGCGGCTCCATGCAACTCGTGTTGCAGCAGCAGGGTTCGAAGACAATCGCCGCGATCTGTCCCTTGAACTGCGCGACACGCCGCCGGAGGTGGTCGATGTCATTCCAGCGAGCCACGACAAAATGATCGGGAACCGCCTCAATCACACCCGCGCTGGGATGCAGGCGCGTGGGTTCCTCCTCGGTGCCCCAGCGGTCGGGAGGCGGCGCAAACCCCACCAGGCCTTCATCCGCCCAGCCATGGTAGTGGCCTTCAAACTTGAGAATTAATTTCCGGCCGGTGTGCGCGCGGGCGATGCGGAATGCGGCGGTGACCACCTCGGTGGCGGAGCTGTTGAAACGCACCCTCTCGGCTGAGGGGATCATCCGCTGCAACCGCTCGGCCACCTCGCACTCCAACTCGGATTGCGCCGCCCAGTGCACGCCGAGGCGTGCCTGCGCGGCGATGGCCTCCGCCATGCCCTCCGGCGCATGACCGTACAGAATGGCCCCCTGGCCGATTTGAAAATCGATGTACTCGTTGCCATCCACGTCGAAAAGGCGGCTGCCGCGCCCGTGCGAAAAAAACAGGGGTACCGGCACTTCCAACTTCCGGATGCCGGAGTTGACTCCGCCGGCCACCGCCTTTTGGGATCGTTCGAACAGGGTGCGGGATTTTGAAAAACGGTCTGCGGGGTGGTTCATTCGGAAACAACGGTTCGTGTTTGATTTGAAGACGCCGGGTTTAGATCCATAACTCACGCGAGAATGCCGTGTACCACTTCACCCGAAACATCGGTGAGCCGGTAGTCGCGGCCCCCGTGGCGGTAGGTGAGTTTTTCGTGGTCGAAGCCAAGCAGGTGCAGAAGAGTAGCGTGCAGGTCGTGGACGTGCACCTTGTCCTGAACCGCGCGAAATCCAAATTCGTCGGTGGCCCCGTACGCGGTTCCGCCGCGGACTCCGGCGCCGGCCATCCAGACGGTAAAGCCCCACGGATTGTGGTCGCGGCCGTCGGTATTTTCGGTGGTGGGGGTCCGTCCAAACTCGCCTCCCCAAAGTACAAGGGTGTCCTCGAGCAGGCCGCGGTTTTTGAGATCCTCGAGCAGCGCGGCGACGGGCCGGTCGATGTCGGCCGCGAGTTTGCGGGTCTGGTCGTTGTGTTTGCCGTGGGTGTCCCAGGGCTGTCCGTTGCCGTAGTAGACTTGGATCAACCGTACGCCGCGCTCGGCAAGACGCCGCGCAAGCAGGCACCCGTTGGAGAACGGACTGCGTCCGTACAGGTCCCGCGTGCGCTCGCTTTCCCGGGTGATATCGAACGCGTCGGAAGCCTCCATCTGCATCCGGTAGGCGGTTTCCATCGCACGGATCCGGGATTCCAAAAGGGCGTCCCCGTCCCGCTCCGCGAGGTGCGCCTCGTTGAGGGTGCGCATCAGTTCCAGTTGGCGTTTCTGGTCCGCCGCACCGGTGACGGCGTTGGACAAAAACGGGATCATTTTGGCCGGATCCAGATTGCTGTGGTTGACGTACATGCCCTGGTGTTCGCCCGGAAGAAATCCGCTCGACCACAGCTCCGCGAAGCGCACCGGTCTCCCGGGACAGCACACCACAAAGTTGGGCAGGTTTTGGTTTTCGCTGCCCAGCCCGTAGGACATCCATGCCCCGAGTGTGGGCCGGTTGGGGGTGAGGGTGCCGTTGTTCATCATGAACAGCGCGGGGCCGTGGTTGGGATTGTCCGTGTGCATGGAGCGGATTACGCACAGGTCGTCGGCAAGTCGGGCGGTGTGGGGCAGCAGTTCGCTGACGGGGAGTCCGCTGGAGCCGTGCTGTTTAAACGCGAAGGGAACGGCCATGAGCGCGCCGGTGGGCCGTTCGGTGCGCAGGTCGGCGGCGGGCGGCCGCTGGCCGGCGTGTTTGTTCGCCTCCGGCTTGGGATCAAACAGGTCGCATTGGAACGGGCCACCGTTCATGAAGAGATGGATTATCCGCTTGGCCTTGGCGGGGAAGCGCGGGGCCTGTGCCGGGGCGGCTTGGAGGAGGTCGCCCAGTGCAAGGGCACCCATTCCGCCTGCAAAACGGCACAAGGCCTGTCGTCGGTTGATTTCCGGAAGTCTCATGAGCGGGGTTGGTTTAATCCAGAAAGAGAAACTCGTTGCTTCCCAGCAACACCTGCAGGTACTCCGCCCAGCGCTGTTCGCCGGGCGTCCCCAGAAAGCGGGCGGCGGCACGGTGTTCCGCGTCCGTGGGCGGGCGGCCCAGTGCGAGCCGGTAGGCCTGTTGCACGCGCGCTACCGGATCAGGCGTTGCCGCAGCTAACCTCTGGGCGAGGGCGCGCGCCTCGCGTTGCATCAGCGGGCTGTTGAGCGTGAACAACTGCTGCAGCGGGGTCGTTGTCGGAACCCGTGCGGCACTGTGGGTGATAGGATCCGGGAAATCGTGCAGTCTAAGGATGTCCGAAAGCTCCCGGCGTTTGACCAGTCCGTAAAGCGTGCGTCTTTTGTTGGCGGGCAGGGCGAGGTCCACGGCGGGGCCGCCCACGGAGGTGTCCAGTTCGCCGCTTACCGCCAACAGGGCGTCCCGCCATTGTTCGACCTCCAGCCGTTTGCGGGGAAACTTCGAGTAGAGCCTCAGATCCGGATCCTCGGAGGACGGCTTGCCCGAGGCCTGGCGGTAGGTGGCTGAGAGCAGAAGTGTCCGGTGCAGCCATTTGAGCGACCATCCGTTTTGAATGAAGCCGGAGGCGAGCGCATCCAGCAACTCGGGATGCGTGGGACGCTCGCCCTGCGCCCCGAAGTCGCTCGGAGTCGGCACGAGGCCCGTTCCGAAATGAGCTGCCCATATGCGGTTCACGATGACGCGAGCCACCAGCGGCTGGGATTCGCGAAAGAGGGCGTGCGCCAGTTCGAGTCTGCCGCTGCCGGAGGTGAAGTGAACCTCGGCCCCCGGCGTGAACAGCAGCGGCATTCGGCGGGGCACGCGCTGGGCGGTTCGGTTGGGGTTGCCGCGCACTTCAACGGCCATGTCCTGCGGTTCGTCGCGGTACACGAGCACGCTGCCGTGTTTGCCCTTGTTGGGTTCGACATGAAGGCTTCCCTCCCGCACCGCAGTCGCCAGCGGCGCGCCATACTGCGGATCCGCCTTTGAACGCGTAATTTCCGCCTCCAGCTCCGCGATTTTCACCGAGTGATCCTCGGTCTTCTTC
>JBILWF010000175.1:0-5815 GCA_044370075.1 Chthoniobacteraceae bacterium
AGATGTGTCCGCACGAGGGTTTCCTGGGCGTCCACATCACCCTTGCAGGCGCGGGTTCCCAGTTCGGTGAGTTCCTCGTGGCTCAGGGGGGTGCGGCTTGCGTCCTGGGCGGCGATGTCCTTGAGGTAGGCGTCCAGTGAATTCCAGTCTCCGTTGCGGGCTTGTAAGATCCTTTTCATGAGTGGCTTCAGGTTTTCCAGTTCGGTCCGGCCCGTGTCCGGCACGCCGGGGCCGGCGGACCGGTCGGGTGCCCGGGACGGAACGGACCTGCGCCGGGGTGGTGGGAACGTTTCCTAGCCCCGCCGGGGAGCCGCGCCGCGGCATCAGCGCGGTCTACTCCCGCGAGGAGAGCCAGCAAGCGGAGGTTCCGGCGAAGGAAAGGCCTCTATCCCCTGAGACAGGGGGCGGCATGGAGAGGTTCAAAAAAGTTTTCGGAATCTTTTGGCCCGGAACCCGCGGAATAGGCAACCCCGGGGAATTCTTCCGGTGCCTGAGCGGGACACGGTTGCTCCCCACCACCCGTCTGCTACACAGGAATACAAAACCCTCTTTTTGTATGCCCACCTACGAGTACCAGTGCGAAAAATGCAAACGCGGATTTGAATTCTTCCAGTCCATGAAAGACGCCCCTCTGGCCGTTTGTCCCAAGGAGGCGTGTCAGATGAAAAAGTGGGGCAGAGGGAAGGTTCGGCGGCAGCTTGGAACCGGTGCCGGATTGATCTTCAAGGGCAGTGGGTTTTATATAACAGATTATCGTTCCGAGAGCTACAAGGCGGGAGCCAAGGGCGATTCGGCGTCCTCCTCCGGGGGCGGCGATGCGGGCTCCGCGAAGGGTCCGGCGGGAGAATCCTCAAAGCCCAAGGAGTCAAAACCGGCTCCTGCGCCGAAGCCAGGGAAGGACGCGTAGGCATGGCCGGGAAGGGGCGCGCGGACAGTCCAGGAAAAGCCCCGGGAGTACCGTGTGTTCCAGGCCGGGTGTTCACGTTCCGCGCGTTTTTAGTTCTGAGTTTGCTTGCGCTGCCGGTGGCGTTGGGTTGGGCGTTGGTTATTCAGGCGGTGCGCCCGCCCGACGGAGGGTTTCCCGCGGTGGGCGCGGGTGTTCGGCCCCTGAGAACGCGTATTTCGGAGGCGCTCTTAAAACCGCAGGCCTCCGTTGTGGAGTGTTCTGTCGAGGAGGTGAATGCGCATCTTGCAGCCGTCTTGCCCTCGCGGTTGTTGGGCGGGCGGGGAGTAGTTCTCCTGCGTGCGGCGGTGCATGTGAACGGGGAGAAGGGGGAGTGGGTGAGCGAGCATGAGGTGTGGGGAAGGAGGGTCATGCTGCGGATTCAAGCGCGGGTGTGGTTGGCGGGGGGACGGATTCAGGTTCAGCGGGAAAGGGTGAGCTTGGGCCGGCTGGATTTGGGCCAATGGGCCGAGGCCCGGTTGGAAGGATGGTTGGAGCGGGTGTGGCCGCTTTTGAGAAAGGAGCTGGCTCTGCTGCACCGTCTGGAGGATTTTCGTGCAGAGGGTGGCCGGATTGTGATGAAAGTTCGCGCGGGAACCCCGGCTCCGGAGGGAGGATAGCCTTTTTTGGGGGCTGCAATGCCCCAGTGCGATCGAAGTGTGGGCTTCCGGGTGCCTGCGCCTCGGTGATCGAAATGCGAATTTGGGCTATGTCGTGAGTTTCTCGAGAAGGCGGTCTACCCGCACGTGGGTTTCAATCATGGCCTGGATCTTATCAATTTTTTCGATGTCTCCCGGGAGGGTTTTAACCGTCATGGAATGGATGCTGCTTGCCACGGTGTAGCTGTCGAGGGGGGAGCTGATTACGGGCAGGCGGGAGTTGCCAAGCAGTTCGAGAAGGGGGGCGTCGGGCAGCACGTCGCCACAGAGTACCAGACCAGCGAGTTTGTGGCCTTCCCGGGCCGAATTGTCGACGGAACTGAGGGCGGCCAGCAGGATGTCTTCGCGGTCTCCGGGGGATATAATCAGGGTACCGGGGGAAAAAAAGTCGGTGACACGCGCGGTGCTCATGGCGCCGATAACGACCTTTTTGACCTGGCGCCGGGAGCGTTCTCCTCCGTGCAGGAAGCGGCCGCGGATGGTTTTGGTGATTTGGCCGAGGGTGGGTTTGGCGAGGACCGGATCCTCGGGGATGCAGCCGAGCAGTTCTACGCCGAGGCGCTGCAGGCCGCGCCCGGCGAACTCGCGAACCACTTCGTACTTGGAGGGGAGCACCTTGTTGATGATGGCTCCGATTACCTCGATGCCCTCCTTGTCGAAGAGGGCCTTGTTCAGGGCGATCTCGTCCACGGGTCTGCCGATGCCGCCGCGGGTGACAAGGATGACTCGGCTGTGAAGAATGCGGGCCACGCTGGCGTTGGAGAGATCGAAAACGGATCCCACTCCGGCATGACCGCTGCCTTCAATGAGGACAAAGTCTTTCTCCCAGGCAGCTCGATCGAAGGAGTTCTGGATGCGGCGCACGAGTTGGTCGTGCTGGGCTTCCTCGATATAACGGCGGGTGAAGTCGGGTTCCACGGCGATCGGGCTCATGGCTTCCAGCGGGGTCTGGACGTGGAAGGTCTGGTCGATGAGCACCGTATCCTCGTCGATGTTCATGCCGTCGATGCTCACGAAGCGCTGGCCAACGGGTTTGATGTAGCCGATGCGTCCGAGTTTTTTGCGCAGGGCGGCGAACAGGCCGAGGCAGGTGGTGGTTTTGCCGTCGTTCTGTTCGGTTGCCGCGATGAAAACCCGCGGGGTGATGGTGTTCATAAAAGCCAGCTGGAAGGATTTTGCGGCGTTAGAGCGGGGAGCGCCGGTGCTCGATGGATTGAACGCCCACGATGGCGGCGCAGCCCAGAATATGGTCCTCGGTTGCTCCGCGGGAGAGATCGGCGCAGGGGCGCGAAAGGCCAAGCAGTAGCTGGCCGTACGTTTCCGCTCCGGCAAGGTATTGGACGAGTTTGACGGCGATGTTGCTGCTTGCCAGGTCGGGAAAAACCAGCACGTTCGCGCGGCCCGCGACGAGACTTTGGGGGGCTTTTTTTGCGCCCAGTTCCGGCAGGAGAGCCGTGTCGGCCTGCATTTCGCCGTCAATCTCCATTTCGAATCCGCGTTGCGAGGCGCGTTGTCGGGCCAGTGCGGTGGCCGCCGCTACTCTGGCCGGCCCCGGAAGGCGTCCCTTGCTGTGGGTGGTGAAGGAGAGCATCGCAACGCGGGGCTTCATTCCGGTCAGGGTGCGGAAAACGATTCCCGTTTCGACCGCGATATCGGCGAGTTGGTCGACGCTGGGTTCGGGAATCACGGCGCAGTCGGCGAAGAACATCACACCGCGCTCGCCGTAGCGGCGGTTGGAGAGGTCCAGCGCCATGCAGGAGGAGACGCTGCGCAGGTGGGGAAGCGGGCTGATGAGCTGCAAAAGGGGGCGCAGGGTGCTGGAGGCTTCCTCGTCGGCCCCAGTCACAATGCCGTCCGCCTGACCGTACTGGACCATCATGGCGCCGAAGTAGTTGGGCTTGGACAGAATAGATGATGCCATCGCGGGGCCCAGATCACGGTAGCGTTTGAGCTTCTCGAGACGCTCGCAAAACAGGGGAAGGTCCTCCGCAGTCGTGGGATCGATCATGCCCACAAATTCCAGATCCACCCCCTCCCTTCCGGCGGCCTCCTGAATGGCGTCTTTTTTCCCGAGCAAAACCGGGGTTCCCAGCCCGAGTTTGACGAAGCGTCCGGCGGCGCGCAAAACCCGCGGCTCAGTGCCCTCGGGAAAAACGATGCGCTTCGGGCTTCGGCGCAGCCTGTCGTAGACGGATGAAATAAACCGCATTGGTAGTGGTGCCGTGTGGGGAAGGCGGTTGGGGCGGGTTATGCGGGGTGCTCCGCGCCGCGGGCATCCCCGGGACCCGTTGAAAGGCCGTTCGAGACGAGGCCCCGGGGATGAAGAAACAGGATCTCGGTGGAGCCGTATTTTTTGCGCCGCGAACAATCCCACGGCGAGTTCTCGGGAAGGCTCCATCCTGCGGAAACTTCTAGAACGAGCACGGCTCCCGGTGCGAGTTGACCGGGCAGGTGGGGGGATGCGAGCAGTTGGCGGGCGTAGTCGGGTGCTGCCCGGAGTTTGGAGTAGGGTGGGTCGGCAAAGACAAGGTCTGCCGGGTTCGAAAGGGGGGACCGTTTGAGAAAATCAAAAACGCTGTCGCAGTGGACGGCGCCGGTGAGGCGCGTTTTGCGGAGGTTTTCCCCAATGCACGCGCAGGCACGCCGGTCGGATTCGACGAAACACGCATCCCGCGCACCCCGGCTGAGCGCTTCAATTCCCAGCGCCCCGCTTCCAGCAAATAGGTCCAGCACGCGGGCGCCCGGCACGATTTCCGCTAGACTTGAGAAGATGGCTCCCTTGACCATGTCCATGGTGGGACGCAAATCGGTGTTCGGGATGCGCAAAGGGATACCGCCTGCGGATCCCGCAATGACTCGCATAAGGAGTGGCTTTACCGGTTTTGAGGCTGGGGATCCGTCGGGGGAGGCGTTGCGTCGGGGGCACTTCCCGGGGAGTCGTTGGTTTTCGGGGAAGACTTGGGTTTGAGGAAGTTGCTCAGAACCTGCTGAAGAACATTGCCCGCGCCCCCGGAAACGATTTTTTCGAGCAGATTGGTCCGGGGTTTTTCGGAGGTGCCACTCACCTGAAAATCAATGGATTGGTTGCCCTCGGAATCGGGCGGTGAGAATCGGCCGAGGAAGCCCTGAATGTTTTTACTTTTAAGCATTTTTTCCGGAAGGCGGAGCCTGGCGTTTAGCGCCAGTTGTTTGTCAAAACCGATGGAGCCTGGAGCTTCCAAAAGCAGGTTGTCGCTTTGAAGGGTAAGGGAATGAAGCAGGATCTGGCGGTTTGCGATGGTGAACTGGGTGCTTCCAGACTGGATTTTCAGATTGGCGAGCTCCTGAATTTGGAAAATCTGGCCCAGAATTTGGAAAAGAGAGAGGCCCTTGAAAAAGCCGTCCTTTACTTGTGCGGAGCCGCTCCCTTCCAGATTGGCTATTTCCAGAGATTTGCCGTGCAGATCGACTTGGGCATTGAGGATTCCGCTCATCCGCAGCGTGGAGATTTCCTCGCTGAGTTGGGAGAGGTCCACATTTTGGAGGGAGGCCTGAATCTGAAACGGGGCCACAGACTCCCGGGGGAAGACGGCGGAGGCGGAAAACTGCCCACCCCCGCTTTTTGCGGCGAGGTTTGGGATTTTGAGAGTTCCTTTTTCCAGGAGAAGCGGTGCCTGCAGGGCGTGGAAGGAGAGCGCTTCGGCAAGTGTACCCTTTGCTACCCCGAGCCGGCCCTGTCCGTCTCCATCCGCGGTGGAGCGTATCTGCAGGGAAACTCCTTCCACATGCAGGAGGGATTGTCCCGAGGCTGAGATGCACTGGAAGTCACCGTTCTCGAGAACCAAACCTTGGAGAACCACTTTTTTTCCGCCAAGTTGGCCGTGGAGGAGGGCGTTGAGTGGGTTTGGGGCGGGGGCCACCGGAGCGTTTTCAGCGGGGGCTGCCTCTTGCCGGGGAGCGTTTTTTTCCACCCAGACCATCCGCGGGGCATCCAGCCGGATTTCACGGAGGACGAGCCGGCCCAGAAACAAATGAAGGAGGCTGGGGCGCAATTGAATTTCTCTGCCTTGAAAAGAGGAACCGGAGGGGCTTGAGCCCGCGGGGGCCTTGATTCGGAGCCCTTTTTGAAAACTGGTTTGGAGTTTTTCAAAACGCACCTCCATACCCAGAGCCTGGGAAAGAGCCGTGCGAACACGCAGGTGCGCCGCGTCGGAACGGATCCAGAGTTTGGAAA
>JBILWF010000176.1:0-5811 GCA_044370075.1 Chthoniobacteraceae bacterium
AGGAACTCCTCGCGCAACCCGGGTACTACCGCGATTCAAGCCTCCTTCAACTGGAGCACGCAGCACAAACCGCCGCCGCATGAAAGCACGGCCCGTCGCACTCACCTATTTCAAGCAGGACGCCGAAGACACCCAGTACCGCCCGGAACTGGGCGTGTTCGCCCTGATGCGCCGCGTCTTTGCGTACGCGGCACCGCATGCCCGCACGCGAAACCTGCTGATTGCCCACGTGTTGATGCGGGCTGCGCTCCTGCCGCTGTGCACATGGGCGATGGGCCTGGTGGTCAACGGTCCCATCGAGCACCGCGATGCGCGCGGCATTCTTTTGGGGACTCTGGGATTTGCGGCTCTGGTCGCCCTCACCAACGTGCTGTTCCACTTCCGCTACCGCTACGCCCTTGAACTCGGCGAAGCGGTCATCCACGACCTCCGGGCCGCCGTATTCGCCCACATTCTGCGGATGCCCATGAGCTTTTTTGACACGTCCAAAGTCGGACGCATCATCGGCCGCGTTACTTCGGACATCGACAGCATCCGAACTGGAGTTCAGGACGTGGTTTTCATCAGCATCGTACAGATCGGCCAGATGCTCGTAGCGGGTGCCCTGATGATTTACTACGACTGGATTCTTTTCGGCCTCATCCTCGGTGCCGCCCCCGTCCTGTGGTTCCTGAACAACGTGTTCACCGCGCGCGTTGCCAACGCGCAAAGACGCGCATCGGAAAGCTTCAGCCGCATCACCGCGACGCTGGCGGAGACCGTCAATGGCGTGCGCATCACCCAGGGTTTCGTACGCGAAAAAACAAACGCCGAGTTTTTCGGAGATCTGGTCACTGACCAGGCCCGCTTTAACGTGCAGGCGGCAAGGACTTCCTCCCTCTTTCTTCCCCTGCTCGAATTCAAAACCCAGGCCCTCACCGCCCTCATTCTGCTGCTCGGCGGATGGCGCGTGCTCCAAATCCAGTCCCCCGACCAACTGGCCGGCGTGGTTCAGTTTCTTTTTCTCTCTACGCTCTTTTTTGAGCCGGTAAAAAACCTCGGAAACCAGTACTCCGCAGCGCTCGGCGCCATGGTTGGTGCGGAACGCGTCTTCCGTCTGCTCGATACGAAACCCGCGTGGGTTGACGCGGCCGATGCGATTCCTCTCCCCAATCCGCTCCCTGCAGCAAACAGTCCGCAGGCACACGCGCACGTCTCCGGTATGCGGGTCGAATTGCGCGATCTTTGTTTTTCATACGAACCGGGCCGCCCCGTGCTGCGCCACATTCACTTGCTCGCACAGCCCGGGGAAACCATTGCCCTGGTGGGCCACACCGGCAGTGGAAAAACAACCATCACCAGTTTGCTTTCGAAAATCTATCTTCCCGATTCGGGAGAGTTGCTGCTCGACGGGCACGACATCCGCACCCTGCAATCGGAGTCACTACGGATTCAAACGGGTGTGGTTCAACAGCAAAGCTTTCTCTTTGAAGGGAGCGTGCTGGACAACATCCGCTTTGCGCGTCCGGATGCCACCGACGCGGAGGTCATCGCAGTCACCGAGCAACTCGGATTCCGCGACCTGATCGAGGCACTGCCCGGAGGCTTTCAAACCGCCGTGGGCGAGGCCGGTGCGAGCCTTTCGGCGGGACAGCGGCAATTGGTGAGCTTTGCCCGCGCACTGTTAATCAACCCCCGCCTGCTCATTCTCGACGAGGCTACAAGCGCCATCGATTCCCTCACCGAAGCCCGCATCCAACGGGCCCTAAGCACCCTCCTGCACGGCCGCACCAGCTTCGTGGTCGCCCATCGCCTGAGCACGATCCGCCAGGCAAACCAAATCCTCGTGCTGCAGGCGGGAGAAGTCCTCGAACGCGGAACGCACCACGAACTTTTGGAAACTGGAGGCATCTACGCATCCCTTCACGCGCATCTGGCCGGCACCGCTGACTCCGTACCGCCTGCACTGTAAGCCTTTTTCAGGCAAATAAATCGCGCACCACTTCACCGTGCACGTCGGTCAGCCGGAAATCGCGCCCCGCATAGCGGTATGTCAACTGCTGGTGGTCCAAACCGATGGCATGCAGCAGCGTTGCGTGAAGGTCATGCATGTGCACCTTGTCCGCCACGGCATGGTGTCCGAACTCGTCGGTTTGGCCATAGTTCACGCCGGCCTTAAACCCGCCGCCCGCAAGCCAGATGGAAAACCCCGCAGGATTGTGATCGCGCCCGGTTCCGTTTTTTTCCGCATACGGCGTGCGGCCGAATTCACCACCCCACCACACAATGGTGTCCTCAAGCAGCCCGCGCTGTTTGAGATCCGCCAGCAGTCCCGCGACCGGACGGTCGACGGCGGCTGCATGATCGCCGTGCTTCTTCAAATTGGAGTGTTGATCCCACGATGGGTTGTTGGAGTTGTCCCCGTAATTGACCTGAATGAAACGCACGCCCGCCTCGGCCAGGCGACGAGCAAGCAGACATTGACGCCCGAATTGATCCGTCACCTTGTCACCAATCCCGTAAAGCTCCCGGACGGAGGGAGCCTCCGATTCCAAGTCAAAAACCTGCGGTGCGGCGCTCTGCATGCGCCAGGCCAACTCGTAACTTTCCACCAAGGCTTCGATGTCGGATCCGGCCGCTGTTCCGGCGGACTGGACGCGGTTGAGCGCGCGAATCGCATCCAGTTGCAGCGCATTTCCGCCGAGTGAATCCCCCGTGGACAGATTCCGGATGCCCACCTCCGTCATCCGCTGTCCCGCACGGCCCACCGCAGTGCCCTGATACGCCGCGGGAAGAAATGCCGTTCCGTAGTTGCGCGGTCCGCCGTTGGACATGCTCGGGCAAATCGTCACAAAGCCCGGGAGGTTCTGGTTCTCGGAGCCCAGGCCGTACCCCACCCAAGCGCCCATCGAAGGCCGGATGAAGTTGGTTGAACCGGTGTGCAGAAACAACGTAGCCGGCCCGTGGGCAATGCCCTCGGTGTGCATGGATCGGATCACGCACAGATCATCCGCATGCCGCGCCATCTCCGGAAAAAGATCGGAAACCCACAGCCCGCTTTGGCCGCGTTGTTTGAATTCCCACAGCGGCGCCATCACGCGCTGCTTCGGGCTGGATCCGGTCTTTGCGAGCGAACGCAGGTCCGCAAAATCCAGCAACTGGCCGTTGTCGGAGGCAAGCCGGGGCTTGTAGTCGAAGCTGTCCACGTGGCTCACCCCCCCCGCCATGAATAGGAAAATGATTCTTTTGGCGCGCGCCGGAACGACCCCGGTCCGCGGAGTCATCGGTCCCGAAGCAGACTGCCGGTGCGCGTTGTCTGCGCCTTGCAAGCGCCCCGCCAAGCCCGCCAAGGCAACCGAACCAAACCCGCACCCAAGGCGTTGCAGCGCATCGCGACGGCTTAGAAACGACCGCGACGGGGAGTAGGGGGTAAAGTTCATAACGGCAAAATTCAGGGTCTAACGCAGATAGCGAAAGTCGATGCTCGCAAACAAAGCGTGCGCCACGCGCGCCAGTTTCTTCGCAGAAGACTCGTCCGGAGGCGCGCCTGCGTAGAGCGCTGAAACGGCGGCGATTTCCCCGGGCCGCAGGTCCCTCCCCAGAATACCGCGGGATATCCGTTGAAAGATTTCCTCCGGGGGTTCCGTGCACAACGCATGCCGTTCACCGACGGCAAGCGCCTGTTCCGCAACGAAGCGGCTGTTGAGGAAAAACAGCGCCTGCGGCGCCACGGTGCTTGTTTCACGAACGCCCACCGGGTTGTTGATGTCTCCAAAATCAAACGCCTCAAAAATTTCGTGCCGCTTGTTGCGGAATGCGGGCGTGTACACGCTGCGCCGCGTGTCCTCGAACACGTATTTGTATTCCACGTTTTGAGCGCTGCCGTTGTCCGCATTAATCTCACCCGCACCCGCGATGTTCGGGCCGAGAAACTGCCGCTGCAGACGTCCCGAGGCGGACAGTAGAGCATCCCGGAGTTGGTCCGCGTCCAGCCTGCGCGGCTGGTAGCGCGACCACAACGCATTGCGCAGATCCCGTGAATCCGGAGGCGCCTCCCCCAAACGCCAGGCGCGGGATACCACCAGTTCCCGCACCAATTTTTTCAGGCTCCATCCCTGGGCAACAAATCGCGTCGCGAGATCGTCGAGCAGTTCGGGATGCGTCGGCAATTCGCCCGTGGTGCCGAAATTTTCCGTGGTGGGAACCAGTCCGCGGCCGAAAACCCAGGCCCACACATGGTTCACCAAAACTCTTGCCGTGAGCGGATTGCGATCGTCCACCAACCATGCGGCAAGACTGAGACGGCCGCTCTGTTCGGCGGTAAACTCCGCAGAATCCGCCCCCGGAACGTTCAGCGCCTGCAAAAATCCCCGTGGCACCACGGCACCCTTTTGTTTCGCAACACCACGAATGCGAATTTCGGTATCTCCAATGCTCGCCTGCTCACTTACCGCCATGGCCGTGGAGCGCGCAGGAGCGTTCTTCTCCAGCTCCTTGAGCTGCGAGGAAAGTTCGCTCAACCGCTTTTGGGCATCCTCCAAACTCCCAGCCGCGCCTTGCGGGTGACGTGTATCCCGCGCTTTTGTCTGTTGGAGTCCGGGCCGCGGCGCGGGCGCATCCTTCCCGGATGCAACCGATAAGGCCCCGTCCTGCCCGTCTGCGGTTGCAGACTCGGGCAGAAACTGCAGGGCATCTACGATCACAAAACCCGGATCCCCTGCATTGCTGATGAGGACATAGCCCGCCCCCTCCTTTTCAAAACGAAAGGTTCCCAGCGACGCAAAAAGCCCGTCAAAAGACGGAGCCCTGGTCTGGTCCACCGTCAGCACCTCCTCCCCATCGGCATGCAAAACCGTGACGCTTACCGAGCGGGAACGATTCGCACCCGGGGTGTAAGCAAGCCGGACCTCGTACCGTCCGGAGCGCGCAAACACCGGCGTGAACGTAGCCGACTTCTCACCCTTGCCCGCGTTCAAATCCGTCAAGTAGGCAGGACCCACATGTTTGGAGGAAAATCTGGATCTCTTCCATTCCCCCACCAACCGCGCATCGGAATCATCCATCACAATTCCGGGGAGACTGCGCGGATCCAACTCCACAGTCTCTGCTGCCGGCTTTTCTTGGGAACGTGTGAGCGCCTTATCATCCGGGGAAGGAGTGCGTCCAGCCACGAGCACGCGCAATTCTTCAATGTCTTTTTTCAGTGCGTTGACCTTGCCGGCATGCTCCTGCGCGAACCGTTCTTCCTCGGGGTGGCCGGGCAATGGAACGGCCACCCAGCGAGCTACATTGTCCGTGAGGTTGTGCAGCGAGCGGGTACTGGCGAAGATTCCTGCGAGGGCGTAATAATCGCGCTGGGGAATCGGGTCGAACTTGTGATCGTGGCACCGTGCACAGCCGATTGTCTGGCCAAGGAAGGCCTTCCCAATCGAGTCAATCTGTTCGTCGATAATGTCGAAGCGCAGTTGCTGCTTGTCCTGCTCCTCGTAATTGTTCGGCCCCAGCACGAGAAAACCCGTTGCGGTGAGGCGGCGCGCCCTCTGCGCATCCGTGTCTGCAGGCATCAGATCACCCGCGATATGCTCCATGATGAATTCGTTCAACGGGCGGTCCGCATGCAGCGACTCGATCACATAATCGCGAAAACGCCATGCGTCCTTGAACAACAGCGTACGCCCGCCTCCACTCGATTCGGCAAAGCGCGTCAGATCCAGCCAGCGGCGACCGAAGCTCTCGGCAAAGGCTTCCGTCGCCAGCAAACGATCCGCTTCGGCGGCGACCGCTGCGGCGGGATTTTTCGCGTAGGCAGCAGCAAACGCTTCCAAGCTCTCC
>JBILWF010000178.1:0-5779 GCA_044370075.1 Chthoniobacteraceae bacterium
ACTCCGTGCTGGATTTGGAGGTCACGCCCAACCGCCCGGATCTCCTCAGCCACGAAGGCATCGCCCGCGAAATTGCGGCTTTGACAGGACGGGCCATGCGTTCACCGCAGCCGTTCGAGCCGGAAACAGCCGCCGCCGATGCGCTTTTGGTGGAGGCGGGCGAATGTGCTTTTTATTCTGTGCGGATGGTGGAGGACGTGTGCGTTGGAAGCAGTCCGGAATGGCTGCGCAACCGTCTGGAAGCGCTCGACCTGCGGTCCATCAACAATGTGGTGGACATCACAAACCTGGTGCTGATGGAAAGCGGGCAGCCGTTGCACGCATTTGATGCGGACAAGCTGCGGGGGGCGCTGCGCGTGCGTTTTGCTCGTCGGGGCGAATCCCTGATTGCTTTGGATGGAAAGACATACTCCCTTGCGGAGGAAGACCTCGTCATTGCCGATGGATCCGGACCCGTGGCCATTGCAGGTGTGATGGGTGGACAGGCAACCGCGGTAAACGAGCACACGACGCGCGTCGCCCTTGAAAGTGCCACGTTCCGCGACACCCGCATCCGGCGCACCGCGCGGAGGCTGGGCCTCTCGACCGATTCCAGCTACCGCTTTGAGCGCGGCGTGGACGTGGCCGGTGTGTTGAAGGGGTCACAAAGAGCCCTGCAGCTCTTCGAGCAAGTGACGGGCGCGCGCGGGGGCGCCTTGTTTACCGGCGTTGGCGCAAGTACCACGGAAGTGGGAGCCTTGTTGATGGGGCTGACACCGGTACGCCTGGTTCCCCTGCGTTTTGAGAAAGTAGCGTCGCTTCTGGGCGCTACAGTTCCGGAGGCTCGCATCGACCAGATTCTGGGCGCGCTGGGTTTGAGCAAGTCGCCTGCGGGATGGGAGGTGCCGTCCTTCCGCCCCGATCTTGCGCGCGAAGTGGATCTTGTTGAAGAAATCGCGCGGGTCGTCGGCCTGGACTATTTCCCTCCCCGCGTGCGCGCCTTTTTCGCGCCGGGCTCGGAGACAGACACCCGTTACGACCGCACCATGCGCTGGCGCATGCGCGCTGCCGCGCAGGGACTCCTGGAGGCGCGCAGCCTCACCCTGGTTTCCGAACGCATGGCGCAGACGCCCTTCTCCCACGCGTCTTTGCTGCGGGTGCGCAATCCGTTGAACGAAGACCAGGTGGTTTTGCGTCCCAGTTTGGTGCCGGGTCTTTTGGAGGCCGCCGGGCGCAATGCGCGGGCGGGCGTCCGCAGTGTGCGCTTGTTTGAAGTGGGCCGCGTCTTCGCCGCCGGTGAATCGGAGGAGCGCATGGCTCTGGCGGTGGTCATGGCAGGACCCCACGACATGCCTTCATGGCGCGGGCGCGACCTTCGCGATGTGGACCTCGCGGACCTTCGCGGCGTTCTGGAAACAGTGTTAGGCACCGGACTGCAATGGGTGCGCGTAGAATCCGAGGGCTTGCTGGGCGTGGCGGCACATCTTTTCCACGAAGGAAAACGCGTCGGCTTGGCGGGACAAATCCGGCCTTCAGAGGCCCGCCAGTGGGACATTCCCGGCGCTTTGTTTGCGTGTGAATTGGATCTTGAACCGTTTCTGCTAAAGCCTGCGCCGCCCGCCTTGTACCGCGAAGTGCCGCGTTTTCCCTCCATCCAGAGGGACATCGCGCTCATCGCGCCGCGGACGCTGGCCCACGGCCGAATTGCCGAGGTTTTCCAAGCCGCGAAAGAACCACTGCTCGTCGGCGTGGAGTTGTTTGATGTGTTCACGGATCCGCTGGGTATCCGCGTGCCCGCCGACTCAAAATCCCTGGCCTACGCGTTGACATATCGGGCAGCCGAGCGGACACTCACAGCCGAGGAAATCAACGCGGCCCACAGCCGTCTCAAGAACCGTCTGATCACGGAACTCGGAGTGACTGTCCGCGAATGAAGCCCCGTGTTTCAGGGAATTCTTTTTAAGAAACCCTGTGTTCTTTTCAAACGACCCGCGGCGTTGGAAACAGCGCGCGGCAGTCTTAAAACAGCCCTGCGTTGTTCGAGTAAAGGCCGGCAATCCCGATCCGATATAATCCAATATGGAGGCCAGAGTGGGCAGGTTGATGACATGCCTTCATTGGAAGTCTGATGCCCGCTCCAAGTCTCCCCCGTTAACCAACTGGGGAACGGGAAAGCCAGCTAGACGGCAAAGGCGGGGCGACCTTTTTTCCGTCCCAAAACGTGTCCCCGATTTTCAGGGGTCCGCTAGTCGCACGGCGGCGCACCACGTGCTTTGGACCCGCAAAACGCCGGAATACGCTTAAGTATTTACTAGTTAAAAGTTTGCATAACAGGCAAGTTATGTTTTGGAATACCCCGGGGTCTGCCCTATGCTTGACCATGCCCCGTATGCGTATCCTCTCCCACCTCGCTGCGGTGAACCTCTCCCTCGCGGGATGGGTTCTCCCCCTCCTTCCCCTTCACCCACTCGCCGCCCAGGAATTTCCCGCCGAGGAGGCTCCAGTGGATTTCGACGAGTTCGCGGAGGTACTCGCGCCCTATGGACGCTGGGTGGACGTGCCTGATACGGGTCCCTGTTGGCAGCCCCGCGTGGATTCTTCGTGGGCTCCGTACACGGTGGGCTACTGGGCCCACACCGATGCCGGATGGACGTGGGTGAGCGAAGAACCTTTCGGGGGGATCGTATTTCACTACGGCAGATGGATGCTCACTCAACGCGGCTGGTACTGGGTCCCCGGTTCGCATTGGGGGCCTGCATGGGTCTCGTGGCGCACAAGCCCCGATTACATCGGCTGGGCGCCCCTGCCGCCGGAAGTGCCTTGGAACGTATCCCGCGGCATCGGTTCCTGGGTCGATGTGCAGGCCGACATCGGGCCCCAGTACTACCGGTTTTGTTCCGTGCGCAATTTCGGTGCCAACCGTCTCCAAACCGTTGTACTGCCGGTCTCCCGCAACGCCTCAATTTTAATCACCACAGAAAACGTTACCTCCATCCGGCGCCACGACCGTTGGGTGCACTGTGGCGGACCGGACTACCACTGGGTCAACCAGCGGTGCGCGCGGCCGGTGGTTTCAGCGCAGCTGGTGTTGCAACCCTCTCTGCAGGCCTTTTTCAGCCTTGGTTTTTCTTCGAGAAGAACGAATGCGATCACCGAGGAGGGTCTTTTTCTTCCGGCCCCATCGCGCATTCAACAGCCTCACGCTGAGAGATTTTCAACCCCGCCTCCGCGCGTGGCTCTTCAAACCACGCGGGGGTGGTCCTCCAACCGCGAGGCCGACCGAAAAGTCGCCTCACACGTCAGTCAGGAATGGGAGCGCCACCGCAGCACCCAGCCGTCACCTACCGACCTCCCCGTCAAGACGGCCCGCCCCTCTGGATTACCCCCCTCCGCCGCACGTCCCGCATCCGGGCTCGCTCCGGGTCTCACCGACCCCCCCACCACGCCTCCAGCGCCACCGTTGGCCTCCCAGCCCGCGCCCGGCCTCCGGAAAAACTCTTCCACGCTCAAACCGCTTTCCCCGACCGACGCCCATTTCGTTCCACCCGCGCCTTCCGCGGCACGCCAGCCCGGGGACAAAACTGCGGAGGTCCCTCCTGCGCCAGGTGCATCACAAACCCAAGGCAACAGCCCCTCTGCCGGCTTCTCGCGCCCGAAGCCGGTATCCTCCCCCCTCCTGCCGTCCGGCATCTCAAGCGGCACCCAAAACGCGCGGATTCTTTCTCCTTCCGCGCTGCCGCCGACCCGCGCGCCGCTCCCCAATCCGTCCACATTGCCCCCGGCTTCGCCCTCGGGCGTAGTCATCTCGCCGGCTCCCACGCGCACCCAGACGCCTTCCAGCTCACAGCAACCGCCTTCTCCTTCCGCCGGTTCGTTCCCAAAAAATCCGGTTTCTCCCACCACCCAGTCGCGTTCCACGCCCTATCCCTCCCCCACCCCGTTTCCCTCTGTCAACGGATCGCCGGGAAACAGCGCTCGCTCGCTCGGAACGCCGCGCACGCTTCCGCCCGGCAATGCGGAACCCGGCGTCCCGCGCAATCCAAGCGGCTCCGCACCGGGAAGTGCTCCCACAGGATTTACACGCACGGTTCCCTCATCGGCGCCGTCTGCCGCAGGCGGCGGGTTTTCCTCCTCCCGTTCCCAACCCGGCACCGCAACGCCCTCCAGTTCTCCCTTCTCCACACCCTCATCCTCACGCACAGCTCCCTCAACGACGCCATCCTCCATGGGCGGCGGGTTTTCCTCCTCCCGTTCCCAGCCCGGCACCGCAACGCCTTCCAGCTCGCCCTTCTCCACACCTTCATCCTCTCGCACTACAGCTCCCTCAACGGCGCCGTCCTCCATGGGCGGCGGGTTTTCCTCACCCCGTCCCCAGCCGAGCAGTCCTGCTTCCTCATCCTCACGCACCTCGCCTCCGTCACCCGCGCCGAGCCCGTCTGCACCGGCGAAGAAATCCAGTGTGGACAAGGACGAAAAGAAGTAGCCTAGCCGGAGGGATATCCGCGGGAAAAGGGCGGCTTTGGCGCGTTCCACCGCGGGGTTGGTCTTGCTGCGAGGACGTCTTTGTGCGGTTTTTTAACCGCTAATGACTCCGGCCTCGTTGGGCCTGCGTTCACGCGCGGCAGCGACAAGGTCTTCAACCACCTGCGCGCGCGGTTTTGCTCCCAGATTGCCTTTTCCGTGCACCCGCACACTCAGCATTCCAGCTTCCAGATCCCGTTTGCCCAGCACCAGCATCGTATGCACCTTTGCCTGCTCGGCCCGCAGCACCTTTCCGTTGATCTTGTCCGAACTCAAATCCATCTCCGCGCGAATTCCGTGCGCGCGCAGTTCGGCGTGCAGTTGGCGGGAAGCGGAGACCAGTTCCTCCTCAGTTCCAATCGGCAAAATGCGAACCTGTTCCGGCGCAAGCCACAAGGGAAAGTTTCCCGCATAATGCTCAATTAAAAACCCAATAAACCGCTCGTGCGTTCCCAAGGGAGCCCGGTGAATGCAAAGGGGCGTTTTTTCGGTGTTATCGCGGTCCTTGTACACGAGCCCAAACCGCGCGGGCACTGCAAAGTCCACCTGGTTTGTGGCGATGGTAAATTCGCGGCCGATTGCACTCCAAATCTGCACATCAATTTTAGGACCATAAAAAGCGGCTTCATTGGGAACCTCCACGTATTTGATTCCTGATTTCACCAGTACATTGCGGACCATCTCCTCGGTCTGTCTCCACAGTTCCGGTTCATCGACAAATTTTTCGCCCAGGCGCGCCGGGTCATGCGTTGAAAAACGCATCAAATAATCGCCCAATCCGAAAATTTTGAAGTAGTTCAAATACATCTCATTAACGGCCATGAACTCCTCTTCGAATTGTTCGGGTGTACAATAAAGGTGGGCGTCGTTCATCTGCATCGAACGCACCCGGTGCAACCCCAGTAACTCGCCGGACTGTTCGTACCGGTAACATGTTCCGTATTCCGCCAACCGCAGCGGCAAATCCCGGTAACTGCGCGGCACCGCCTTGTAGATTTTGTGATGGTGCGGGCAATTCATTGCCTTGAGATAATAACGGTCGGATGCCTCCGCGTCGGAGCCATCCGCGTTTTTCTCCGCCAACTCCATCGGCGGAAACATGCTCTCGGCGTAGTACGGCAGGTGCCCGCTGGTCAGATACATGTTCTCCCGCGCGAGATGAGGCGTGCGTACCCGGTGGTATCCCGCCGCGAACTCCGTCTCCTTGGCGAGTTTTTCGAGTTCCTCGATGAGCACGGTTCCGTTTGGAAGCCATAAAGGCAGGCCCGGTCCGACATCT
>JBILWF010000179.1:0-5774 GCA_044370075.1 Chthoniobacteraceae bacterium
TCGGATCTCACGGGCCTTCCTCCGTTTCGCTTTCGCGAAGACAAACGCTGAAAACCCGGCGGGACCGCAGTGCCCCCATCTGCAAGTCTCGCACAAACCGAACGCGCACCTTGCGCAAACAGGCGCTCTTGAACCGCAGCCGCGGTATGCAGACAGGAAAAGTTTCACCCCAAAGCACATGCAGGTGATTTTTGCCTGGACACGTCACGCCGTTCAAGGCTGCTCGGGCAGAAGCGGCGCAAGCCTCAGGCGGCCGTCATGAAACTCCATGCGAAAAACATGCCCTGCGGCATCCCCCACGCACAGCGCATCCCCGGCGTGAAGAGCCCGGATCCGCGTGGGTAAATCATCCATCGGGGCGCTGGCCCCGAGGGGTTCGCCGTCTGAAGACCAAACACGTACGCACCGGTCACGTCCGACTGTGGACAACGCACCGTTCCCAAACCACGCCACAGACAACACTCCCCCGCGCATTCGTTTGATTTTCACCGCAGGCTGCCCGGCGCTCAGCGTGTAGGCCGGCCATCCGTCTTTGGCGTCCCAAACAATCACCGAACCATCCTCCGAAGCGCTGGCCAAAAGACGGCTGTCCGCCCTCCATTCCAAGGCATGAATCGCATCACGATGCTCGGAGAGGCTGAGTACAATCGCGCCGCTGGAAGGCTCCCACAGGTGGATGCCGCCGGCCCGGTCGCCCGTCGCCAAATAGCGGCTGTCCGGGCTGAACGCGATCGACGTGATCCAGTCCGTGTGTTTGCGAATCCGATACACTTCCCGGCCATCCGCCGTGGCAAAAACCTTTACCGTCCGCCCGCTTCCGCCAAGAGCAACCCATTTGCCATCCGGACTCCAATCCGCGGCGAGCACCGCATCATTCTCGTCCCCGAGTTCGGCAACACGCGTCCCCGTCCGGACATCAAACAGTACAACCTTTCCACTGCTGACCGCATTCCCCCCCGCGGCCATCAATCGGCTTCCATCCCGGCTGAAACGCAGCACAAAGGGAATACCCTCCGGAAAACTGAGGGTGCCCAGAAGCAGGCCGTTGTCTGCGTGGCGGAGTTCCACCGCGTCGCGCACGGCCCGCGCAAATAAAGGAGCCCACGGACTGGCCGCCAGAGCAGTCACGGGATGCGGGCAGCCCCCGCGCTCCACCACAGGGAGATTCACGGGCATCACCGGCGTTACCGGCCGTTCCCGCCCCATCTCCGGCATCTGAAGCCGCGCAACGGTCCTCACCGCACTCCCCTCTTTTTCCGGCGCTCCGGCTGTGATCCATGCACGGATCATCTCAATCTCGGCATCCGGAATTCTTTCCGATTTGGGCGGCATTTTTTCGACTCCTTCGACATGAGTGACCGCCTGAAAAAGAGGACTGGAATTGGGTTTTCCCGGAACAATTGCCACCCCACTGCTTCCACCCTTCATGGCGGCTGCATAGTGCTGCAAATTAAGATCCCCTTTTTGTTCGTCGTCGCCGTGACACTTGAAGCAACGCGCCCGAAAAATTTCGCGAATCTGCGCGTCAAAAACCACCCTCGAATCCGCTCGCGCTACCGCACCGGCAAAGACCGAGAGAGAGAAAACCCAAATCTGAAAATTTTTCGGGAAGAAACTCATAAGAGGTTCAATGCTGAAAAAGAAACTCCGTGGAATTGAACAAAGCCCACCAGAGGTTTTCGTACTCCCTCCTGCCGGGAACAGCCCCACACGTTGCCATGAACCCCGCAAACTCACGCTCCGTGGGCTCCCTTCCGAGGGTGCGCACAAAAAGTTCCGAGACCACTTTGAAGGGCGACGCCGCGTCACGGATCAACCCATCCAGAACGGGACTGGCTGCCATTTTTCGCAGAAGCGTTTCCCCGTTCATAAGATGAAGCGCCTGGGCAAAGCTGGGTTCCCGCGAATCATCGCACGCGCACACGGTCTTGCGCTCGCTCTGGCCGAAAGCCGCAAGGAAGTAATCCTGCCGCTTGCGCCCCCCCTCGTATACCTGCGCCGCCCGGTGGCCGGGGGGGAGTCCCTTGAACCGCGTTTCCACACCCGTGGCCGCCGAAATCGCATCCAGCGCGACCACCGCGGGAAGGCGTCGCACCGCTGCATGAGAAAAGTAGCGGTCATCCGAACGATTCCCCGCAGTGGTTCGGGCGCTGGCCTGATAGGTTCGGCTGAGAACAATTTCGCGAATCAGTTTCTTCTGATCAAAACGGTGCTCGATTAACCGTTGGGCCAGCGCATCCAACAAAGGCCCGTTTGAAGGAGGATTGGTGACGCGAAAATCGTCCACCGGATCAATGACGCCCTTCCCGAAAAAGTGTTCCAAAATCCGGTTCGCCATATTTTTGGAAAAGAATGGGTTGGAATTCGATGCCAGCCATTCGGCGAGAACTGCACGCGGATCCCGCCCCGAGAAATCCGGTGTTTCTCCACCCAGAAACTTTGCCTGAACCGGGCGCTCGTCCAGCAAGTGCATGGCGGGACCAGCCTTCAAATCAGAGAAGATGAAAAACTCCCGCGGTTCGCTCGCAACCTTCCTCCGAAGGCCGGTGAAAAAACTCACGAATCCGTAGTAGTCATCCATCGTCCAGCGATCAAAGGGATGATTGTGGCACTCGGCGCACTGAATGCGGATTCCGGTGAAAAGCTGGGCCACATCCTGCGCCACCGATTTAGGCGACGCGTCAGGATAGGGCAGCATCGTGTACAGATTAGTCTCCGGTTGCAGGAAAGTACTCCCCTTCGAGGCAATCTGCGCGCGGACAAAAACGTCGAGCGGAACGTTCCTCTGGAACTGTTCGACGATCCACTGGAAGTACGCGAAGGCTGCTTTGTGGTCGGTTCCCGAACCGCTGTTTGTTTCTCCGAGAAGTTTCAACCAACCCGCCCATTCGGTGGCCCAGACATCCGCATATTCGGGCCGGTGGAGCAACTCATCCACCAAGCGTTCCCGCTTGTCAGGCAGCGGATCCGCCAAAAATGCACGGGTTTGTTCCGGCGTACAGGGGACGCCCAACAAATCCAAACTGACCCGCCGTAAAAACTCGGCATCCGAACACGGTTCGGAGGGCGCTATGCGCATTTCGCGCAGACGTTCAAAGACGTGTTGATCAAACACCCCGTGAGGTGCCGCATGGTCCGGCCAGCGAAACTCTCCGTCCGGAGGCAGCGCAACCACCTCGATCCCCTCGGTGAACTTGTTGAACCTCGCAAAGACGTGCGTGGCACCCCGCGTGCCTGCGCTCACCAAACCGTCGTCTGTGATGTCAGCCACCGTTTTGTTGTTCGTGAGGTACAGGGAGAGGGCGGTGACGTCGCGACGGCTTCCATCCGAATACTCCGCCTCCACCCGGACCCTGTCCGAACGCCTCGCACCTTCAAACCGGAGCATACCCGGATGGACCTTGATGCCGGTGACATGCGGCACGGACTCTCCATCGTCTCTGGCGCCCTCTCGAATCCACTGGAGAAGCGTTTGATACAAGGGGGACTCCTGTCCAAAGAGTTTCCCCCCGGAATGAGGAACCTGCTGCGCGGCCTTGAGCAAAAGCAAACTGCGCTCCGGCGCAGCCACGTCAATGCGTCTTCCCACCATCTGCTGGGTGAGTCGGAAGTGATCCCCCTCAGGATCGTACCCAAACAGCGAAAGACGGAACCCATCCTTACCCGCCGCCGCACCGTGGCAGCCTCCAGAATTGCAATGAGCCCGAAAAAACACCGGCATCACATCCCTGCGGTAACTCACGCTTTTGGGAGGCACCGAATCCGCTGCAATTCCCGGGATACTCAAAAGCGCGAGGGACACGGCGAATAGACAAAAAACGTTCAAAAACAGGCGCCTGAAAGGGGTTGCATTCATTTTTAAATCCTCCGGCCCTCAACGCTTTTCGGGATCCACGCGAAGCACACCGCTCCCGATCTGCTGACGCACGATCTGTTGTTCTTCGGGAATGCAAATCTCCAAGGCGATTTCCTTGTACTGTCCGACAAGCGCGTCCTTGGTGACCTCCACCTCGAAAATGCAGGTGCTTTGTCCGGGCGCGATACGCACGGGCTCACCAATTTGCGCGACTCCGAAGGGCAGCCGTTTTAACCGCGCTTCACACTGGGCCGGCAAAGGACGGTTTTCGTGAAACTCGACCGAAATCGTTCCACGGTGTCCACGTTCAATGGCCGTGCGCTGGATTGCAGCCTTCAGGTAGGGCTCGGCCACCTTAAGCGTGAGCGGAGGTGTGGTCACCAACCGGCAACCGGCCCCATCAAGGATCGAACCCTCGAGGGTCGAGCCCGTCACGGTGAGCGGCCACTCGCCCAACATGGCTTTCTCGGACGCACGCAAACGCAGCTCCACAGCGGTCTGTCCCGCCCCAACCGAAACAGGCGGACCTTTTTCCACACCGGGAGGCAACCAGTCCACCTGCAGCTCAAGGGCTCCGGAAAAACCCGGGTCCCGGTCGATACGCAGATCGACGGTCACCTCGCCGTTTCGGGCAACCGACCACCGTTTCGCTGCGGCCTCCACCCGGAAGGGAGCCGGTTCGACGACGGCGAGCATAAACGCATCCAACCACACGCTGTGCCAGGCAAATCCACCCCTGCGATCCGACAGGGTTACACCCTGCTGGCAGACTCCGTTGATGGGGTGACCGTCGGAGGCGCGTGCCGTCAGACGCACAGGATAAACGCCGACGGGAGCCTGCGGGGTCGCCGACATTGTCACCGGTGCCGTGCGCAAGCCCTGTGAAAAGCGCCCCCCTTCCATCGTCACCCCGTCGGGCAACCCGTCGGCCTCGAGCTCGATATCGCCCTTGAAACGCGTCCCGAGTCCCTCCCCGAGCATCACCGGAAGGCTCCACCGATTTCCGCGGGGCACCACCCATGCAATGCTGCGGGAGATTTTCTGGGCAAACAGACCGAGCACGTAGGGATGCAATCCATCCCTGTGGGGTTCAATCTCAAGGCGGTACACGCTGGAAGGGGATCCCATTCCCCGCGTGTCACTCACCTCAACCACGTATTCCCCGTCCCGGGGGACATCAAAAACCTCTGCAGGATCCAGCAGCCCCTTCGGCTTGAGCCGCGTGTGGCAACTCCAATAACCCCGCGCCGAAAGCGTCGCATCGTCCGCATCCACCCAAACCTTGCCGCCCTCCCCGGCGTCCCGCACCACAAACCGCGCATCCACCGGAGCACCCAGAGTCCGTGCATACATCCGCATTACCCATCTCTCTCCTTTTCGCGCCCGGAACCTCCAACGGTCCGTCTCGGCATCCCGCGCGAGTATTCCATTCAAGGCAGCGGGAAGGGTCACCGTTTGCCCCCTGCTCTGCGTCTGCGCGGAGTCCTCCAACGCATTGGGGTGAGCCGTCACGCGGAGAGGTAATCCGGAGGGAACCGGGCCCGCGGACGCGGGAAAGCTGGTGAAAAAATCCAACTCTCCACCGCGCACCTGATCGGGAAGCAGAACGGTGCATCGACTGCGTGCCGCATCCGGGGACGGTTCAAAAACGCTCACCTCCAGGGAAGATCCGGGGGCCCCTCCCGCCGGGTAAACCGCCACAGGACGGCGGAAGCCACCCACGTGAAGCCGGTAGAAACAGTAGTTGCCCGGCGTGTGCATCTGCTGGGACACCTCGACCACATAGGCTCCCTCCACGGATGCCTCGATGCTCGCAAAAGGATCCTGCAACCACAGCGCGGTATCGTCGCATCGCACCAACACGGTGCCATCGGGAGCGAGAATGCGAATCTGACAGTCGTTTTCTCCTCCAAAGTTT
>JBILWF010000180.1:0-5771 GCA_044370075.1 Chthoniobacteraceae bacterium
AACGCTTCCTCGCCCGCCAAGCCGCCATTCAAGCCGAACTCGGCATCGCACAGGCCGCCTACGAAACTTCGCGAGCCAAGGCGGCCACCGCCGCACTGCTCGCCCGCGAAGCCGATCACGCCGCCGAGACCACCCAAAAAATGGTCGACGCAGGCAACGTATCCGCCCTCGAACTTACCCGCCGCCGCATTGAATCAAGCGCCGCCAAACTCGCGCTGCTCACCGCCAATCTCGAAGCACAAAACGCCGCAGGTGCCCTCGAAGACGCGATGCAATCCCCCCTTCGATGAAGCCATGATCCCCTGCCCCTCCGTTCCCCCCGCGTTCCGTCCGCTTTTCGCTTCCCTCGCGCTGGGACCCGTGTTCTGGGCGTCCGCGCTGCACGCCGCCGATCCGGCCTCCCCAGCGCCCGCCACCCTGACCCGGGAGAAGGATCTCGTGCAACTCACGCTCCAACCGCAGGCCGAGCAGGCGCTGCGCTTGAAAACCGTCCCGGTGCAAAAACGCGCGGTGCCTGCAACACGTCTGTTTTCCGGGGAGGTAGTGACGCCCCTCGCCGCAAATGGAAAAACCGTAGCGCCGGTCCTGGGCGGCACGCTGGACGAAGTGCTGCGCCTTGCCGACCTGCAGGCCGCCGCAGAAGGGCGCATCCTTCAGGCCCGCGTGCAAATCGACGGCGCGCGCATTGCCGTAGAGCGCGCCCAAAAGATGCTCAGCGCGGAGGCGGGCAGCGTGCGCAACGTAGACGAGGCCAAGACGGCCCTTGCCCTCGCCGAAGCCGCTCTTACCACAGCGCGTGCGCAGCGCGATCTGCTCGGAGCGTCCGTGGGACAGGACGGCGCCCGCCGTGCATGGGTGCGCGTCGCCGTCTACAGCGGCGAAGCCCCCTTGCTCGACGCCAAAGCCCCGGCCGCAATCCGCATGCTGCACGCCGGCGCACCCCCGCACGCGGCCCGGCCCGTGTCAGGACCGCCCACTGCAAACGCCCAAACCGCCACGCTCGACTGGTACTACGAACTGCCTGCCGACACACCGGTGCGGGCCGGCGAACGTGTAGCGGCCGAAATCACGGCCTCCGACAGCCTCCGCGAAGCCCTCGTGATACCCTTCTCCGCAGTGCTCCACGACATCCATGGCGGACAGTGGGTTTACGCCAAAACCGCGGAACACACCTACATGCGCCGGCGCATCCAAGTCGCCCGGGTTGCGGGCGGGGACGCGGTGCTTGCGAGCGGCCCGGACGCCGGGACACCCGTAGTCAGCGAAGGGGCGGCGGAACTCTTCGGAACGGAATTCGTCACGGGCAGGTAGGCCCGTTTCTGCCCCCTCCTCCGCACCCTCACTCCAATGCTGCAATCGATTGTTTCGTGGGCGCTACACATGCGCGTGCTGGTGGTGGGCATTGCGCTGGCGGTGCTACTCGCGGGGCTTTCGGCCACGCGCAACGCCCCCCTGGACGTCTTTCCGGAATTCGCTCCCCCGCTGGTCGAGGTCCAGACGGAGGCACCTGGACTTTCCACGGAAGAAGTGGACGCCCTCGTCACCGTGCCGCTTGAGAACGGCTTCAACGGACTGCCTTTTCTAAAGACAATCCGCTCCAAATCCGTGCTGGGTCTCTCCTCGGTGGTGATGATTTTCGCCGGAGGCACCGATATCCTGCGCGCCCGCCAGTTGGTGCAGGAACGCCTGCAACTCGCCCAGAACCGGCTTCCAAACGTGGTGAAACCTCCGGTGCTCATGGCGCCGTACTCCTCGCTGAGCCGCGTCCTCAAGGTGGGGCTCCGCTCCGAATCCCTCACGCAAATGCAGCTCAGCGAACAGGCCGTGTGGACTATCCGGCCGCGGCTGATGGCCGTCCCCGGCGTGGCCAACGTGGCGGTGTGGGGACAACGCGACCGCCAGTTTCAGGTTCGCGTCGACCCGCAGCGTCTGCGCGCGGCGGGCGTGACCCTCGACGCCATCACACGCGCCGCGGCCGACGCCACAACCCTCGCCGCAGGGGGCTTCATCGACACGCCCAACCTCCGCCTCAGCGTCAACCAGCGCGCCCTGATTGCCTCCGCTGAAGACCTCGCGCGCACCGTGGTCGAGTTTCGCGCGGGAGCCCCCGTCCGTCTCGGCGACGTCGCCGAGGTCCGCGAGGACAGCCCCGCCCCGATTGGCGACGCCGTCATTAACGACGGGGACGGAATCCTGCTCATCGTCGAAAAACAGCCCTGGGGAAACACGCTCGAGGTGACCCGCGGGGTAGAAAAAGCCCTCGAGGAAATGCGTCCCGCCCTGCCCGGAATCACCATCGACAGCACCATCTTCCGGCCGGCCACCTTCATCCAACTCTCGCTCGACCACCTGCGCGAATCACTCTGGATGGGCTGCGTACTCGTCGTTGTCGTGCTTGCTCTTTTTCTTGGCGACTGGCGCACCACGCTCATCAGTGTCACGGCCATCCCCCTCTCCCTCGCCGTGGCCGTGTTGCTGCTGCGCTGGCGGGGCGAAACCATCAATACGATGATCCTTGCCGGACTCATCATCGCCCTCGGGGAGGTCGTGGACGACGCGATCATCGACGTCGAAAACATCCTCCGCCGCCTGCGCCTCAACGCGCTTTGTCCTGAGCCCATGCCGCGCTTTCGCATCGTGCTGGAAGCCTCCCTCGAGGTGCGCAGCGCAGTCGTCTACGCCAGCCTCATCATTGTGCTCGTCTTTGTTCCCGTGTTCTTCCTCCCGGGACTTTCAGGGACTTTTTTCCAGCCGCTTGCCCTCGCCTACATTCTGGCAATCGCCGCCTCCCTTGCCGTGGCGCTCACGCTCACCCCTGCGCTGAGTCTGCTCCTGCTACGCGTCCCGCCCGGGGAGGCGCGTGCGGACGCCCCCGCCGCACGCCTGCTTAAGCGCCTCTACCGCGCAGTCCTTCCCGCATTCGCCACGCGCCCCGGTCTCGCCATGCTGGTACTCGCCGCGGCATTCGGCACCACCGGCTGGATCTGGCATTCCCGGCTGCGCGAGGAGTTTCTTCCCAACTTCAAGGAACGCGACTTTCTCATGCACTGGATTGAGAAGCCCAACACGAGCGTGGAAGCCAGCAAACGCATCACGAAGGCCGCCGCGCACGATCTGTTGCGGGTCCCCGGTGTGCGGAACCAGGGCGCGCACATCGGCCGCGCGGAGGTGGCCGACGAGGTGGTCGGCCCCGACTTCACCGAACTCTGGATCAGTATAGATCCCGCCGCCCCCTACGAGGATACGCTGGGCAAAATCCAGGCCGTGGTCGACGGGTACCCGGGGCTGACGCGGGACCTGCTGACGTTTCTCCGGGAACGCATCAAGGAGGTGCTTACGGGTGCAAGCGCGAGCGTGGTCGTGCGCATCTTCGGGCCGGAACTCGAGCAACTGCGCGCGCACGCGACCGCGGTGGGCGAGGCGGTCAAGGACGTCCCCGGAGTTCGCGCCCTCAAAGTGGAACCGCAGGTGCTGGTTCCCCAGATCGACATCCGACTGCGTCCTGAGACGGCCGCTTTACACGGCCTGACCCCGGGGCAAATCCGGCAGGCTGTCACCACCCTGCTAAACGGCCGCAAAGTGGGGGAAGTCTACGAGGCACAACGCGTGCACGACGTGACGGTGTGGAGCGTACCCGCGGTCCGGGCGGACTACACCAGCCTGCGGGACCTGTTGCTGGAAACCCCGTCGGGGGGGCACGTGCGCCTTGCGGATGTGGCCGAACTGGCGATTGTTCCCACGCCAAACGCGATCAAGCGCGAAAGCGCCTCGCGGCGAATAGACGTGACCTGCAACGTGGCCGCGGGACAGGCCCTCGGCGACGTCGTGCACACCATCGAAGAGCGCCTGCGCGGTGTGAGTTTCGCCCCCGGGTACCATCCCGAAATCCTCGGCGAATGGGCCGAACGCCAGTCTGCCCAGCGCCGGTTGCTGTGGCTTTCGCTGGGCAGTATGGCTGGGATTCTGATTTTGCTCCTGGCCGATTTTCAATGCGTGCGCGCAACCCTGCTGCTTGCACTCTCGTTGCCGTTTGCACTCATTGGCGGCGTATTTGCCGCTTGGATGGGAGGCGGGGTGCTCTCGCTCGGTTCGCTGGTGGGCTTTGTCACCGTGCTCGGGATCGCCGCACGCAACGGGATTTTGCTCCTGAGCCACTACCGGCATTTGCTGCGGGAGGAGCAGCATCCCTTCGGAATGGCGCTGATCTTGCGCGGCAGCGAGGAGCGTCTGGTGCCCATTTTGATGACGGCAACCACTGCGGCACTGGCGCTGGTTCCTCTCGTGCTTCAGGGCGAAGTGCCCGGAAACGAAATAGAACGCCCCATGGCACTGGTTATTCTCGGAGGTCTCGCCACCAGTACCGCGCTCAACATTTTTTTGCTGCCCGCACTCTACGCGCGCTTCGGGGCGCCAAACGCCCCGGGGTCCGCAAACCTTTGCACAGACGGGGCAACGGCAATTCGAGAGTGACCGCAGCGCACGATTTACTTCACTCAGCAAAGTCAAAAGGATCAACGCGTGTTAACACCCTGCGGAAGGGGATCGCAAACCGGCGTTTTTTCACCGCAACTCCCTTGGGCGGCGCTGAAGATAAGCCGCCTTTGGGACGCGCTTGATTTGAATCAGGCCGCCGGAGGCCCCGACTGAAAACAACGGTAACCTTTCGAAAAAGCCGGGCTCGCAAGGCTTAATCAAGTTCCGACTGGGGATTGGGTCATCTTCCCACAACCTTTCCCACACCCCTGCGCCCGGCGCATCGAACACCCCACAGGCGGGCGGGGCGGTTGGAAGGCCCCCAGCGCCCCTCATAGCCGCAGTTTGCGCGTGCAACAGCACACCACCTACCCGGCCCATTCGGCTTGGCGCCCTGAAAACCCCTGCGCCGCCAGCCGCATCCTGCTTCTTCATGCGAGCTTTGTCCTCGCGTAGCAGGTTCTGCTGGCGGGAGTATTTGGAATCGGTGTTGCCGGGCCTCACCAAAGAGCTGCCCCGGGAAGTTGGAGAGTTGCCCCCGCCCACTAGGAAGCCTGTCCGGCTTGGGAAACGGGATTTCGAGGAATGCTGTGGATGCGTATACGGCGAGGTAGCGCCTTTCCGGGAGAGCGAAAGGTGTTTGATGGATTTTGTCCGAGCGCTCCCACCAAAAACTGCGGATAAGCCTGTTTTATGCGCCCCCAGAGGGCTGAGTCAGAGGCTTCTCAAGCGGCCACCGGTGTGCTTCCGATGTGGAAAAGCCGCTTGAGATTGTACGCTAATGTGACCAGCGTCCATTCCGTGCGCACATTCGTGAGGCCCCGCAGGCTTAAACGCCGAAATCCGAGGGTCTCTTTGATTATACCCAAGATTGGCTCAATGGTTTGTTTGCGCAGCGCGTAGAGTTCGCGGCCCTTCTTTGTCTCAAGGCGGTGCTTCATTTTCTCCTTGGCGCTGGCTTCCGGGCCCGGTGCGGGCGGATCTGCCCGCTGCTCGAACTCCTGGACGGCACGCCCATGGGACTTGCGTCCGGTCGCCGCGTAGATGATTGGACCCGCGGGTGCGCTATTCGGCTTTTCGACCGCAGCCACTGCCGCGGCGCTGTAAAACCCACTGTCGACTAGCACCGCCTCGAGACTCTCAATCACTGGACTCACGGCCGCCAGCGTCAGCCCCAACTGCTCTTTATCCTTGGGCGCATCGCTCACGTTCACGCCAACCAGCAGGCGGCTCTCGATGTCCACGGCGGCTTGCGCGTTGTAACTTTGTTCAAATCCGTCCGGCGTCTTCATGATCCG
>JBILWF010000181.1:0-5758 GCA_044370075.1 Chthoniobacteraceae bacterium
AACAAACGGACGATTGCCCGTGCCGACGCCCTCTACGGGGTTACCATGGAGGAACACGGCGTGTCCCGTCTGGTGGGTGTGAAGTTCACCCGCCGCGACGAAAGCCGCTCCCAGCAGGACGTGATTGGCGCGGCCAACGTTGAAAGCGTGCCGTCGGTAGCCGAGTCCTTTGGAAAGAGCCCGAACCTCGCCAGCGAACAAGCCGCCACATCCGCCTGATGGCGCGTCCGCGGTGGAAACACCGCACGGGTTCAAGTTCCGGAGAATGCGGAGACTGCGCAGCGACAGGGCCGGGACTCTGTTGCCGCCCCCGTATTCTCCGCGGTTTTGTTCTGCGCGGTTTGACTCCCGCGCGCGGAGCATCCCTCTTACCCAAACCGCCCCGTGATGTAGTCGCTGGTCTGCTGCTGGCTTGGATTGGTGAAGATCTTCGTGGTCACGTCATACTCCACGAGCCTGCCCAGATAGAAAAACGCAGTCCGGTTCGAAACTCGCGCCGCCTGGTGCATGCTGTGCGTCACGATGATGATGGTGTACTGCTGGCGCAGCTCCACGATGAGATTTTCAATCTTCGAACTCGCCACCGGATCCAGCGCCGAACACGGCTCGTCCATGAGCAGCATCTCTGGTTGATTCGCAATCGCCCGGGCGATGCACAACCGCTGCTGCTGACCGCCCGACAATCCAAGTGCCGACTCCTTGAGCCGGTCCTTGACCTCGTCCCACAAGGCGGCCTGGCGCAGGCTGCGCTCTACGGTGGCGTCCAGCCGGTCCCGGTCCCGCACCCCTGCCACGCGCAGGGCGTAGATCACATTCTCATAAATCGACTTCGGGAACGGATTCGACTTTTGAAACACCATTCCGATGCGTTTACGCAGCGCGATGACATCGAGGTTGCGGTCGAAAATGCTCCGTCCCTTCAGCAAAATATCGCCGTCGTGACGGGTGCCATCCACCAGGTCGTTCACGCGGTTTAAACTGCGCAGGAGCGTGCTTTTGCCGCAGCCCGAGGGCCCGATAAAAGCCGTCACTTCGCGCTCGGGAATGTCCATCGAGATGTCAAAAAGCGCCTGCTTGGCACCGTAAAAAAAATCGTAATGGTCCATCCGTAAAAACGGCGCCTCCGGCGGAGCGGGTTTCATCTTGGCGGGCTTCGGAGAAGGGGGTTCGAGGGTGGCGGATTCCATGGGTGGAACGGTTTAAAAGGCTCCAGGCGAGTACCTGCGGCGCAGGCGTTCGCGCACGACGATGGCGGTGAGGTTCAGCCCGAGGATCAGGCCGATCAGGATAAGGGTTGTGGCGAACACCATGGGCTTGGCCGCCTCGGAGTCGGGCGACTGAAAACCCAGATCGTAGATGTGAAAGCCCAAATGCATGAATTTTTGATCCAGATGCACAAAGGGAAAATGCAGGTCCAGCGGCAGTTCGGGGGCGAGCTTGACCACCCCCACGAGCATCAGCGGAGCGACCTCGCCCGCGCCCCGTGCCATTGCCAGAATCAAGCCCGTTAAAATGCCCGGTGCCGACGCGGGAAGCACGACGCGCTGGATCGTCTGCCACTTGGAGGCACCGCACGCGAGCGACCCCTCGCGCACACTGCGGGGAACGGCCGCAAGCGCCTCCTCGGTGGCCACCACCACCACCGGAACCGTCATCAGGGAGAGGGTCAGCGCCGACCACAAAATTCCCCCCGTTCCCATGGTCGGCGTCGGAAGCCGGTCTGAAAAAAACAGCGAATCAATTCCGCCGCCGACCAGATATACAAAAAATCCCAAACCAAAGACGCCAAACACGATCGACGGCACACCTGCGAGATTGTTCACGGCGATGCGCACCGCCCGCACCACCACGCCCTGCGCCGCGTATTCGCGCAAATAGATGGCCGCAACCACCCCGAAGGGCATCACCGCAAGACTCATGAGCAGCGTCATCGCAAACGTGCCAAACAAGGCCGGAAAAATGCCCCCCTCGGTGTTCGCCTCCCGCGGCTCTTCCCGCAGAAAATCCCACACGCTGCGCATGAAAACGCCGGTTTTTTCCCAAATGCCCATCCGGTTTGGAAACCGGACGTAAATGATGTCCCCAAGCGGAATCGAGCGCTCCTGTCCCGATACCAGCCGGTGCACCAGGGTGGTTTCGGACTGGGCTTCGCGCAGCGCGCGCCGTTCTGCGTCGAGCGTTTCGTACGCGGCCATCAGCGGGGCCCGGCGCTTTTCGAGTTCCGCGATTTGCGGGGCGGCCTTTTCCCCGCCCACGCGCGTTTGGAGCAGGCGCTGCGTGTTGTCGATCGATTCGATGGAGCGGTTCAGGGAGCCAATCTGCGTTTTCTCAATGGTGCGAATAGTCTCACGCCGCACGCGCGTCTCCCGCAGCAACCGTTCGAGTTCCCCCTCAAACCCGGGATCCGCGGCATCGAGGCGGCTTCCGTCCTTGCGTACGAGAGCCACGGGAGTCCCAAGCGCCGGACCGTATTCCATGCGCTCAATCCGGCACCATTCCCGCGGGTACGCGGTCGCGGCGACATCCGCCACATCTACGTAGTGAAACGAAAAGCCGTAGACGTCCTTGTTGGCGATGTAGAGCTGGAGTTCCTCTGCATTGGACCCGGCTGCGGCCGTCATTTTGGTGCGGCGTGTGACGATTTCTCCCGCAAGCGTGCCGCATTCGAGAAGCCCACGGGTGCTGCCCGGTACCAGATCGACCCGCGCGGTGGGCTTGGGCCAGAAGGCTTGCACCCCGTTGACGAAAACCACCGCAAGCAACCCCAGAACCATCAGCAGTCCTGCGCACAAGCCGCAACTGCTGAGCCAGACGAGCACTTCTCCCGCATGCGGCGGGGTGGAGGAGTTTTCCGCATCGTGAGAGGACGCTTCCATGAGCCTTAATTGAGTTTGAAACGTTCTCGCAGCCGGTGCCGCAGCAGTTCCGCCACCGTGTTCACCGTGAAAGTGAGAATGAACAACACCAGGGCTCCCAAAAAGAGCGTGCGGTACAACGTGCCGTGATGCGGCGCCTCCGAGAGCTCCACCGCAAGGTTGGCCGAGAGTGTGCGCATGCCCGAGAAGAGGTTCATGCTCAGGATGGGCGTGTTGCCCGTGGCCATCACCACGATCATCGTCTCCCCCACCGCGCGCCCGAGCGCGATCATCAAGGCCGAGAAAATTCCGGCCGAAGCCGTGGGCACCACCACGCGCAAGGCTGTCTGCCAGCGCGTCGCTCCCAGCGCAAGCGAGCCCGTGCGCAGGCTCGCAGGCACCCCCGACAGCGAGTCCTCCGTTACGGTGAACACGATGGGAATAACCGCAAATCCCATCACAAAACCCACCACCAGCGAGTTGCGCTGCTGAAACTCAAGTCCGATCGCCTGCGGCCACCACTGCCGGAAATCCGCCACCCGCGCCCCCGTGGAGGGATCCTGCACGGTGAAGCAGAGTTGCTCGAGCAGCGGCCCCAAGCTCCACGCCACCCATCCCGCCAGCAGCATCACGGGCATGAAAGCGATGAACTCCGTCCCCGGTTTGAGCCGGGCGCGCCAGGGCACGGGCAGCGTTTGCCACAACCAGCCTTGCAGCAGCGCCGCGGCCGGAATGCCCAGCGCCATCAGCAGCAGCGAGGGAACCCGGGTTTCTCCCAGCGGCGCAAGCCAGAGAGCCGCAAAAAAGCCCAGCACCACCGAGGGCAGCGACGCCATGATTTCCATTACCGGCTTTATAAACGCACGAAATCGCGCCACCGCGAACTGGCTCGTGTAAAGCGCCGCCATCAGGGCTATGGGCACACCCAGAAGCGTTCCGTAAAACGTGCCCTTGAGCGTCCCTAGAATCAGTGGAACCAGCGACAGCTTGGGCTCAAACTCATCGGATCCCCCCGTCGACTGCCACACATATCCCGGTGCCGGCGCCCCCTCGTACCAGATCTTCCCAAAAAGCGCGCGCAGAGAGACCTCCGGGTGGGGATCCTTCAGCGAAAACACCTCCAGCGACGGCTGGTCGCTCATCAGCAAAATGCGGTCGTAGCGTCCGCTTAGCGCCCCGAGGCGAATCCCGCGCGGTTGGACGCCCTCCCAGCGCACCGCCTCCGTGGTCGCGTACCGCAAACTCACGGTGTTGCCGACCCCCGTCAGGTAGGCTTTGTTCCGCAGGCTGGGCGCAAAAAACGTGGCTCCCCCGCCGAGTTCGGCCAGCTGGTGGATCGGATGAAATCCACGCTCGGTTTCACCGGGCCCCACGCAAAGGCTCAACAGGCGGTTCTGTCCCGCGGGATTAGTGAGTACCAGGGTGACATCCCCCAAAAGGTAGTGCGCCGAGGCAATCGCAGGTTCCGCGGCGTCGGCGAAGGGCCGAATCCGCTGGCGTAATTCCACGTTTTCGTCGCGCAGATGGAAATGAAACAATTCCCCTTCGCGCGTGCACACCACCACGCTGTCCGCCGAACTGGCTACAAGCAGCGCCACCGGTTCTCCGGCAACCTGCGCAGTCAAATCAAAGGTCTTGCCGATTTGGATTTCACCCGCGCCCAGAAGCGAGCGCTCCTGAGTGAGGCGCGCGGCGATCAAACGCGACTTGCCGTCCGCCATTTGCAGGGCGGCAAGTATCTTGTCCTCGCCCGAGTCACCGTAGGCAATCCGCGTGATGGGAGCGCGGCTTTCCCCCAGGGGAAGATAGGCCGAGGCCTTCGCGCTGCCATCGAGTACGCGCCGCCCGTCCTCCACGCCCGTGGCGTACTCGATCTTCACAATCGAAAAAAGGCCCTCAGCCGTTCCAAACACCACCTCTTGCCGCCTGGCGCTGTACTCGGCGGCGGTTAGCTTCTGCGGCGTCTCCGGCGTTTCCGCAAACTCGGGTGTCACCGGCCTCACTCCCCGCTTGCCGACGACGTCGACAAAAAAGATGCCGCCGGTGTCGTCCACCAGAAACGGCAACTCGCCGTAGTCATCCGCTCCCAGAATCCGGTAGTCCCGGCTCTCGAGCGGAATGGACCCCGTCTTTTTGACCTCTGCATTTCCGAACAGCGGCAAAACCTGCCAGAATATGAACGCAAAAATACCCAGCACCGCCACGACGACACTTACGCCCCCGGCCACAATCACGCGGTTCATGATCCCGTCGATCCAAAGCGTTGCACGGGAGGTTTCAAAACGCGAAGGGGAAGGGGTGTCAAATGCAGACTGGCGAGTCATTTTTGCCGGGTATATGGTAAAAGTTGCCTCCACGGAGTACCGGGAAGGCATGAAATGCCGGGCAGGGGATACCCCTATTTTTCAAGCCGCTTGACTTCCTTCTGGGCAACGGAGGCGGGCATGGGGAAGTAGCCGTCCTTGACCACCACCTCCTGCCCCGCCTTGGAGCAGATAAATTTCAGGAACTCCGCCTGAAGGGTGTCCAGAGGCTGCCCGGGCTTCTTGTTCAGGTAAATGTACAGGAAGCGGCTCAACGCGTATTTGCCGCTGAGGCAGTTTTCAAGGGTCGGATCGTACACTTTTCCGTTGGATCCCTCCAGAGAGATGGCCTTCACGCCCGAGGTGGCGTAGCCGATGCCGGAGTATCCAATCCCCGAAAGGTCGCTGGCCACTCCCTGCACGACCGAGGAGGAACCGGGTTGCTCCTTTACCGAGGATTTGAAGTCGCCGCCCTTAAGGGCTGTGTCTTTGAAAAAGCCGTAGGTTCCCGACGCGCTGTTGCGGCCAAAAAGCGAGATCGGCTTGTTGGCCCACTCCCCGGTCAGGCCCGCGTCGCCCCACTTGAGGACATCATCGCCG
>JBILWF010000182.1:0-5756 GCA_044370075.1 Chthoniobacteraceae bacterium
GGTGGCCCTGCGCCGTTTTTCCTGCACCGAGTTCGGATCGGGCGGACTCCTGCAGCCCGGGGGGGCGTTCAGAAAGAGATCCCGAACCGTTTCTGCCGGTCAGAGGGCGCTGGCGTTCTCGCAAAAGCGGGAAGACCCCGGGAGGAGAGCCATTTTCGGGCGGAGCGCAGGGTGTGGGACCAGTCGTCGATGCGCATGAACTCTTCCTCGGTATGCGATTCGTAGTAACCCACCGAAAGGTTCACCCCGCACAGGGTGCGGCAGAGTACACCGATGTCCGTGGAGGACCGGGTGCCCGCGTCGGTGAATCCCGTCTGAGCGGCGCAGTAGGCACGGAATTCCGGGGTGCCCACCTGATAGCACTTAAACATGGCGTGGCCGCCCAGATCGAACTCCACGGCGAAGCGGTGCGTGGCGTTTATCTCCTCCCCGAGGGAAGCCAGGCGCGGGTTCTCCATGAGCCAGCGGGCTGCAACGCATCCAATCTCCTCGCCAGAGGTGACAAGAAGCGAGTGCCCCGAATCCCGCAGTTCCCAGAGCATGGCGCAGCCCGCACGGTCATCGGCGCCAATGCCTGCGTCTGCACGCGCTGAATGGATTTCATTCCCAATGAGGCACATGCGGAGTGGATGGATTCTCTCGTGCTCCCACACGGTGTCGGCGTGTGCAACCAGCAGGACACGGTCCCTCCGGGTGCCCGGCACATGCACGAAACGACGGTGGCCCGCCCCGCGCAGGACGCTGTGGGGGGAGAGGTTTGCGAAGCGTTGCAGCAAGGCCCTTCGATCTTCGCGCAGAAAATCAAGCAGCAGGCCGGCGTGACCGGCGTGCTCCGGTGGAGGGTATGCGGGCGTTTGCATGGTTGGGGAGGGGCGTTGGGTGAGAAGGGGCGGGGTGGGGTGGGATGTCATGGAAGATGTATTTCTCCTGCCATCATCGCACACGGTCTCTGCCAGGCCGCTGCGAGCCACGGCGGGAACTGCGGGGCGGAATTTGCCTCCCTGCTCGCAGCGCCCCGAGGAGGTTGTCATCGCTTTTAAGTTCGCGGGATGCCGCGCCGGTTGACAATCTGACGTGGTCGGTCAATTCAATGGGTCCCCGGGGTGGACGCGGGGTGGGCGGTCGGTTGGCTGCCGTCACTTCGCGTCCCGCCGCCAAAGCATGCCCGCGCTCTCTGTTTATGAAAACAATCCAAGTGTACGACCCGCCCATGTGTTGTTCCACCGGGGTGTGCGGACCAACCATCGACCCCATCCTCCCGCAATTCGCGGGATTTCTCCATCAGCTCAAAGCGCACGGGGTCAGGGTGGAGAGGTACAATCTGGCGCAGCAGCCGCTGGCATTCGTTCAAAATGCGAAGGTCAAAGCGTTCCTTGACGCGGAAGGCGCTGAAAAATTACCCCTTATTTTTATCGACGGGGAAGTGGCCCTCCAAGGTTCTTATCCGGACCATGAGACGCGTGTGGCTTGGAGTCGGCGCTGCGCCGCCGAATCCGCCCAAAACGCTCCGCAATGAAGAAAGGAACTTGATGCACGCATACGCTCCAATCGCAAATCTGTGTGGTGCCGCGACGCGGTTTTTGTTCTTCACCGGAAAAGGAGGTGTCGGCAAAACGTCGCTCTCCTGTGCGGTTGCCATCAGTCTCGCGGACTCGGGGAGGCGGGTGCTGCTTGTAAGCACGGATCCCGCGTCAAATCTGGATGAGGTTCTTGGCGTCGGGCTTTCCAATGTGGCCTCCCCTGTGCCTGCGGTGCGCGGCTTGTTTGCCCTCAACATCAATCCGAAGGATGCGGCGCGGGCCTACCGGGAAAAAATCATCGCTCCTCTGCGCGGACAGCTTCCGCCCGCGGCCCTTGCGAGCATGGAAGAACAGCTTTCGGGCGCGTGCACCATGGAGATCGCCGCATTCGACGAATTCTCCCGGTTGCTTGGAGATTTGGCCGCAACCCGTGAATTCGACCATGTGATCTTTGATACCGCGCCGACCGGGCACACGTTGCGATTGCTCATGCTGCCCCGGGCGTGGACGGGTTTCTTTTCCGCCAGCACAACGGGCACTTCCTGCCTCGGGCCGCTTGCCGGACTGGAGCAGCAACGCGCCGTGTATGAATCTGCGGTGGACGCGCTGGCGGATTCCGACCGGACGACCGTGGTGCTGGTGAGCCGGGCGCAGAAATCGTCTCTCCGCGAGGCCCGCCGTACCCGCGATGAACTGGCGGGTCTCGGAGTGGCGAATCAACGACTGGTCCTCAACGGACTTTTTCGCGCCACAAACCGCGGCGACGCGGTGGCTCTCGCGCTCGAGCAGCGCGGCGATCAGGCACTTGCAGCGTACGGAGATTTTCTGCACTCGCTCCCGGTCCATCACGTGGCGTTACGGCCGCACAACCTTCTCGGAGTGGATGCGCTTCGAGCCCTGGTTTCGGATACGGTTCAAGTGCCGTTCGCGGGCGATGCACTGCCTCTGAAATTTACGGCAGTGGGATTTGTCGATTCCGGCGATCTTTTGTTCGATCTGGCCGCTCCGGGACATGGTGTGGTGATGACCATGGGCAAGGGGGGGGTGGGCAAGACCACGGTTGCTGCGGCCGTGGCCGTGGAACTCGCCCGGCGCGGACACCGGGTGCGCCTCTCAACCACCGATCCCGCGGCACATGTCTTGGAGGCCTTGAGTGGCGAGGTGGCCGGCCTCACCGTCAGCCGTATCAATCCGGCGGAGGAGACCGCTGCGTACGTTGCAGAGGTTCTCGCCGCACAGGGTGAGGGCCTCGACCCTGAGAGCCGTGCTTTGCTCGAGGAAGACTTGCGCTCGCCCTGCACCGAGGAAATTGCGGTTTTTCGGGCATTTGCCCGCACCGTGGCGCAGGGGGGCGATGGTTTTGTCGTTCTCGACACGGCGCCGACCGGCCACACGCTTCTGCTGCTGGATGCGACCGAGGCCTACCACCGCGAACTGGGCCGCCAGGGGCGCGACACCGTCCCCGGGGAGGTTCGTGAGCTTTTGCCGCGGCTTCGCAACCCGGAGTTTACCCGGGTCCTTGTGGTGACTTTGCCGGAAGCGACACCGGTACACGAGGCGGCTGCGTTGCAGGACGATCTGCGCCGCGCGGGGATCGAGCCTTTCGCGTGGGTGATCAACCAGAGTTTCGCTCCCACTGGCACCGCGGACCCCCTGCTGGTGCAGCGGGGCACGAATGAGATGCGCTATTTGCGCGAAGTCACGGAGGCCCACTCCACACGGACAGCGCTGCTGCGCTGGTTGGAACGCGAGCCTGTCGGTCCCGACGCGCTTGCCCAACTTTTTTTTGAACCCCAACCTGTCTGATTCCCAAAGCCATGCCTACCTACCTCTACGAAACCATCCCGGGTACTTGCTCCGAGGAGCCCAAGCACTATGAGTTCACGCAAAGCATGAATGACGCGCCCTTGACTCATCACCCGGAGACGGGCGAACCCATCAAGCGCGTGATTCTGGGCGGCTATGGCATCATGACTTCCGGCACGGCGCCGGAATCCGGTGGCGCCCCGAGTTGCGGTTCTCCGGGGTGTTGTTGAGTTATCACGAGAGGAAAACTTGCCTGTTTTGTTTTGCGCTTTCCTCTGCCGCTCTCCCGCACGGGGTATCGCGCGGGATTAAAATTCGGGGCGTCCACGGCGTTCCGCAGCACCGGGTTCGTAATGGAAAGTCGCTTCGCCCCAAACCGGTGCAAAAAACGGGCGCCTGCAACAGGGACAGGCAATTTTCCCACGCAACGGGAGCTGCCGGGGCCTTTCGTTTACTTTTACGTTCCGGGATTTTCCGGGTAGGACGGCGCTCCGCGAAGTTCCCAGTTCGGACACGCTCCGCCCCCTCATGTCCCACGAACCCGCATCCCGACTTGACCAGTGGCTCTGGGCCGTCCGCGCCTTCAAAACGCGTTCCCTGGCCGCCGCTGCCATCAAAGCGGGACGTGTCGAAGTGGATGGACGCCCGGTAAAACCCGCCCACACCATGCGGCCGGGTGAACAGATCCGGATCCGCATGGGATTCGGTTCCGTTCAGTGGACCCGCTCCCTTCACGTTGTCGGCATTCCGCCCTCGCGTGTCGGCGCACCCTTGGTGTCTCAGTTTGCCGAGGACCGGACTCCTGCGGAGGAACTCGAAAAATCCCGGAAGCGTGAACCCATTTTCCCGGGCTGGCGCCCGAGGGGCGCGGGGAGGCCAACCAAACGCGACCGCCGGGAGATCGACGGTTTTGAGCTGCCAGCGTCCGACCTGTAGCCCCTTTCCGCCGTCCCCCCCGCGCATGGGATTGCGGCAGGGGCCGCGGTTTTTCCGAGTCCTACCAGCCCGCCGGCAGCCTCAGATCGAGTGTGTAGGGAAATGCCGGGTTGAGTTTTTCGCGGGGAGGCGTGCCCGAGCGGGCCGAAAAACCCCGGGGTTCAAACCGGGCCAGACGCCGGCTCTCGGCCTCGCTTGCATTGACCGGACGTGTGTCAAACGTTCGTCCGCCGGCATGGGCGACATGATACGTGCACCCTCCAAGAGAGCGCTGGTTCCATTCGTCCCACAGGTCAAAAAGGAGCGGCGCATGCGGCTCAATCGTCGGGTGCAAACAACTCGGCGGCTGCCATGCCCGGTACCGCACGGCACCGACATACTCTCCGGGCACTCCCGTGTTGTGGAGCGGTACGCGCCGTCCGTTGCACAGAACCGCGTAGCGTTCCTCCACCATGCCGCGCACCAGGACCTGCATGCGTTCCAGCGAGCTGTCGACGTTGCGCACAGTCGCCCCCCCGGCGGGTTCCTCCCCAAGCACATGCCATGGCTCCAGCGCCGCCCGCAATTCCACGGCAATCCCGCGCTGCACAAACGCCCCCAGTTTCGGAAAGCGATACTCAAGGTGCGGCAGGAACCACTCCGGATCAAAATCGAATCCGTCCCCGCGCAGATCGCGCAAAACTTCCTGAAAATCGGCCTCGCAGAAGCAGGGCAACATCCACCGGTCATGCAGGGCCGTGCCCCAGCTCACGAGGCGGTTGGTGTAGGGGCGGCGCCAGAAACGCGCCAACAGCGCGCGAATTACGAGCTGCTGTGCCAGGTTCATCCGTGCATGGGGAGCCATCTCGAAGGCCCGCAGCTCTAAAAGCCCGAGGCGCCCCGTGCTGGTTTCCGGCGCATACAGCTTGTCGATGCAGAACTCGGCGCGATGCGTGTTGCCCGTGGCATCGACCAAAAGATTGCGAAACAGCCGGTCCACCAGCCAAGGCGCCACCGGTGCACCCGGCTCGGGAAGCTGCGCAAACGCCACCTCCAGCTCATACAGGCTGTCGTGGCGCGCTTCATCCACCCGCGGGGCCTGACTTGTTGGACCAATAAACATCCCGCTGAAAAGCCAGCTCATTGAAGGATGGTTCTGCCAGTAGCTCACCAGCGAGCGCAGCAGGTCGGGACGCCGCAGAACGGGCGAATCCAGCGGAGTCTCGCCTCCCAAAATGATGTGGTTGCCCCCCCCGGTGCCCACCTGGCGTCCATCCAGCATGAACTTCTCCGTCCCCAACCCCACGCTTTTTGCCTCCGCATACAGTGCCTCAAGCCGATCCACCAGCTCCTCCCAGGAACCGCTCGGATGCAGGTTCACCTCCACTACCCCCGGATCCGGCGTCACGCTAAACTTCATCAGCCGCGGATCCCGCGGGGGAGTTTCCCCTTCCAAAATCACGGGAAGGTTCAGCGCCGCCGCCGTTTCCTCAATCGCCGCAATCAGATCCAGAT
>JBILWF010000183.1:0-5747 GCA_044370075.1 Chthoniobacteraceae bacterium
GGAGCGTCGCTGGTTTGCTGTTTTTCAGTCAACACCGGCGGGCCGGCCACCGGGCGTCCCCCGGTGCAAAACACCCGTTTGGGATACTGCTCGCCGCTCCACCACAGAACCTGGTCGAGCCAGTGCACCCCCCAATCGCCGAGGGTGCCGTTGGCAAAGTCGAGGCTGTTGCGCCAACCGCCGGGGTGAAGGAGCTTCGAGAAGGGGCGCAGCGGGGCCGGGCCGCACCAAAAATCCCAGTCCATGCCCTCGGGTACCGGTTCGTTGGGCCGGGGCTTTTCAGGCCCGCCTCCCCCGCCGTGCGCGAAGAGGCGGACCATGCCCACCTCTCCGACCGCTCCGGATTTAAGGAACTGCATGCCGCTGACGTGATGCGGTCCGATGCGACGGTGAAGGCCCACCTGCACGATGCGCCCGCTTTGGCGCGCGGCATGCAGCATTGCGCGGCTTTCGTTGACGGTGTGCCCGGTGGGTTTTTCAACGAACACGTGGGCCCCCGCCCGGAGAGCTTCAATGGTGTTGAGGGCGTGCCAGTGGTCCGGGGTGGCGATGATGGCGATGTCGGGCTTTTCCCGGGCCAGCAGCTCGCGGTAATCCTTGTAGAGCTTCGGCTTGTGCCCGCTCAAATCCGAGACCTGGTCGGCGGCAACCTCGAGAGCATTGGCATCCACGTCGGCGAGCGCCACCGGGGTGCAGCGGCCCGAGGCCATGGCCTCCTTGAGAATGTTTTTTCCCCACCACCCGGAGCCAATCAGGGCGGTGCGGAGCTGCGGGGGTTGGGCGGCCCGCGCATACGGGGCCAATCCGGCAAGGAGGGTGGTACGAAGGAACGTGCGACGTTTCATTGGAGGTGGAGGGCAACCAGTTCGCCGCGTCCGTTGCGGCAGTAGACAAATCCGTTGGCAAGCACCGGAGCGGTCCAGGCGTTGGGGCCGAAAACCTGGGTCCGCGCCGTGGGTTTGAAACCCGCCGGACTCGCCGGCGCAATCATTAGTTCACCAATCCCGCTGAGGGCCAGGAGCCGGCCCCCCGCAACAATCACCCCGCCCGACCCAAACCCGGGTTCCGCCCATTTCTCCTCACCGGTTTGGAAATCGAGGCATTTTAACGTGGCCTTCTGGGTGGTGTCCCCGTCGACTCCGTACAGGTGCCCTTCGAAGAGAACGGCCGCGTTGAGCTGGGTGCGCAGGTTTTTGGTTTTCCACATTTCCTCAGGGGCGCCGTCCCCGGAAAGCCGGAAGAGCGCTCCGCCCTTGCCGTACCCGCTGGAGACAAACATGCGGCCCTCCCCCAAAACCGGGTCGGCGGCGTTGACCCCATATTCGGTCAACCACCGCACACGCCATGCTTCCTCCCCCGTCTTCATTTTCACCGCCACATATCCCTTGGAACTTCCGAAAATGGCCAGCGCACCCCAAGGCAGCGGGGTGGAGTAGCCGCAATCCTTTGGGGCGGACTTCCACACCAGTTTTCCCGTGGCTTTTTCCACCGCCGCCCCAGCGTCTCCCACATTGAGCACAAGCAAGTCGCCCGCGACGAGCGGAGCCCCCGTGAACCCCCAGGTGGGCACCGGCGCTCCGGTTTGCTCGGCGATATTATTCTCCCAAACAATCCGGCCCGTCGCCGCCTCAAAACACTTCAAATCCCCCCAGCGGCTCACCCAGAAAAGATGCTCCCCGTCAAAAGTCGGGGCGCCCGTGGTGCCCCCTTCGTAGTAACGATCCCCGAGCTCCGCCGCGTAACTGTGCGTCCACAGGGATTTTCCCGAAACCGCATCAAAACAGTAAACCGTGTCCTTGCCGTTCGCATAACCCGCGGTGGCGAGGCGCCCGCGGGAAACCACCAACCCCGAGTACCCCAAGCCCACGGAGGCCTTCCACGTCACCGGAATGTCCCCTTTCCACTCAGCGCGCCACTGCGTTTCCGCGGAAATACCGGTACGGTCGGGCCCCCGGAAATGGGGCCAGTCCGCTCCGCACGCGCAGTGCGCCATCATCCAAAGCGTCAGGAGACTCACAGTCCGGGGCAAAAACATGAGAGAGAGGGGTGTGCGGGCTTTGTGAAGCGAAAGCCGGACGCGGTCAATCCTCGGCAACACACCGCGCGGAAAGCGGGCCCCGGGGGATTCCCTTTCCGCATTCCGCTCCGGAGGGAAACCGCCCGCGCAAAGATTCCGGGTCTTCCCACGCGGAGGCCTCCCTCCACCCGAGGCGACAGCGACCGGTCGTCAAACGGAACACGGAGCCCCGGGAGGTGTGCTTCCGAAAGCTTGGCCACCATGCGGATACGCCCTAAGCTCCGTGGCCCATTTGTTCGCCCCCCCAAAGCCATCCTGGTACCTCCCCATGAAGCGCCCCCTTCCCCTCCTGCGCGCCACGCTGTGGTGCACCCTATTTGCGGGCCTGTGGACCGCTCCCCGCACGTCCCCCGCCCAAACCGGCATGCCCCGCCCCGCAGAAAAAATCGCCGCGGAACTCTGCGTCAACTGCCACGGGCCGTCCCTGACCGGAATTCCGGCGCCCAACCTCCTGGACTATTTTTGGAACCATGGCGGCTCCGACGAAGAGGTGAAACGGAGCATCCGCGAGGGCTGGCCTCAAAGCGGCATGCCCGCCTTTCGCGGAATCCTTTCGGAGGAGGAGATCGAAGGACTCCTCCGCCACCTGAGGGCGCAGGCCGCGGAATTCCGGCAGGGCCGCATTCGAATTCCGGCGCCTCCGGCGGTGATGGCGTTCCGGACCGAAAAGCAGGCCTTCCGCCTGGAGACACTGGAGGACGGTTTGGAGACGCCGTGGGGCATGGCTTTCCTGCCCGATGGCCGGCTGCTGGTTACCGAACGTCCCGGGCGGCTGCGCGTCCTGCGTGAGGGAAAACTCGACCCCGCCCCAATCGCCGGACTGCCGGAGGTTTTTGTCAAACAAGACGGCGGTCTGCTGGATGTGGCGGTGCATCCCGACCACGCGCAAAACGGGTGGATCTATCTGGCGTACACGGAAAAGGGCAGCGAACCCGACACCTCCATGACGGTGGTTGTCCGCGGCCGTATCCGCGACCACCGCTGGTGCGAGCAACAAACGCTCTTCCGCGCCGACCCGAAATTTTACATCCCCAAGGACACTTCCCACTACGGCTGTCGCTTTCTTTTTGACCCGGCGGGAAACCTCTTTTTCACCCTCGGTGACAGGGGGCGTCCGGAAGAGGCACAGGATCTTTCCAGTCCCCTCGGAAAAATTCACCGCATTGCCGCGGATGGATCGATCCCCGCGGACAATCCGTTTTTGAAGACGCCCGGTGCGCTGCCGACGGTGTGGAGCTACGGCCACCGGCACCCGCAGGGGCTGGCCTACCACCCGGAGAGCGGGCGTCTGTGGGAAACCGAACACGGCCCCACCGGCGGCGATGAACTCAACGTGTTGCAACCGGCCCACAACTACGGCTGGCCGGTTGTGTCCGCGGGAACCCACGCCGAGCGCACCTTTGCAGCCGGTCGTGAGGGCATGGACGCCCCGGCGGCCTTCTGGACGCCCTCGCTGGCTCCCTCGGGCATCGGCTTTTATAGGGGCGAACGCTTCCCCGGATGGCGAAACAGTTTGTTTGTCGCATGCCTCGCGGGCCAGCAGTTGCGCCGCATTGAAACCGAGGGGGACCGGGTCACCCACCAGGAACCGCTCTTCAAGGAACTGGGCCGCGTACGCCACGTTTTAACCGGGCCGGACGGGATGCTCTACCTCGCCTTCAACGGGCCCGACCGCGTGGCACGGATCGTGCCCTTGGAGGAGGACGCCCCCTCCGCGGCGGCGGGGAGCGGAGAAGCGGTGCAGCGCGAGCCCTTCGGCAAGACCGGGGACGGACGCGAGACCGAACTTTTCACCCTGCGGAACACTCACGGCCTTGTAGCCCGGGTGACGAATTTTGGAGCTACGCTGTGCGACCTGCAGGTACCCGACCGGCGGGGAAAACTCGGGAGCGTGGTGCGTCCGATCCGCGCGTCGGCCGCCGGGTTTGAACAGGGCTTTGCCCAATCCGGAGCCGTGTTCGGCCGCGTGGCCAACCGGATCGCCGGAGCCCGATTTCTTCTGGATGGCACGGAATACCAACTTTCCGCAAACACCGGAAATAACCACATCCACGGGGGATTTAAAAATTTCAGCCGCGTCGTCTGGACAGTGGCCACTCCCGCACCGGAGTCCCGCGCCAGCGTGGAATTCCGCTACCTGAGCCCAAACGGTGAGGAGGGTTACCCGGGAAACTTGCAGATCTCCGTGCGGTACACGCTGACCGAACAGGATGCGTTGCGCATCGAATACCGCGCCTCCACCGACCGTCCCACCCCGGTCAACCTCACCAACCACGCGTATTTCAACCTCGCCGGAGACGGGGATGTGCTCGAGAGCGAACTCACCCTCAATGCAGACCATTACACCGTGGTGGATGCCGCGCTGCTGCCCACCGGCGAGATCCGCCCGGCGCTGGGGTCTTTTCTGGATTTCACACGCGGCGCCCCGCTGGGCGCGCGGGCGGAGCATCTCGGCAAATCACGCCGCTACGACCACAATTTTGTACTCAACCGGCCCCCGCACGACCACTCCCTCGGTTTTGCCGCACGCGTGGTCGAGCCCCGTTCCGGGCGAATCCTCGAGACCTGGACCACCGAACCCGGGCTGCAGCTCTACACGAGTCCGCTTGACGCGGAAAACTCCCCCGGGCGATTCGGCTTTTTCTGCCTCGAAACCCAGCATTTTCCAGACTCAGTCCATCACCCGCATTTCCCCTCCACCATTCTGCGGCCGGGCGAAACCTTCCACTCCGTGACCGAGTTCCGTTTCTCGGCAAAGTAAAAGCGCCGCTGCAGGTATTCTTTAACAGGAAGCCCCCGCGACTCCGCCGCTTCCCGCCTCCCCGCCCCTCATGTTTGAGCCCGCCACCCCGCCGGTTCCGCAAATGGCCCGCGAATCCTCCGCGTGCCGGATCCTTCTGTTTGCCGCGCTCTGGCTGGGCGCGGCGCTGCATCCGGCCCCCGGAAGCGCGGCGCAGGGTGCGCCGTCCCCGGAAAACACAACCCAGATTTTCCACCGGGAGGTGGCGCCTTTTCTCAGAACCTACTGCACACAGTGCCACGGGGAAAAATCCACCAAGGGCGAGTTGGATCTGAAAAGACTTCTGGATGCGCCAGACCTTGTCCAAAAGCGCCAGATCTGGCGCTCGGTGCTCCGCCAGATCGAGTCCGGAGAGATGCCTCCGGACGACGCGAAAAAGCAGCCGCAAAAAGAAGCAGCCGCCGCCGTGGTGGACCGCTTGGGAGCGGCCATGGATGCCGCCTTCGCGGCGCTGCCCCCCGATCCCGGCGCAGTAACCATGCGCCGGCTCAACCGACTGGAGTACAACCTGACCATCCGGGATGTTTTTCTGACAGAATTTAACGCCACGGAAGCTTTTCCCGCCGACGACATCGGCAACGGATTCGACAACATCGGCAGCGTCCTGAGCGTGTCGCCGGTGCATGCAGAACGCTTCATCGATGCCGCGCGCACCGTGGCGCTGCAAGCCCTGCCCGCGAATCTAGGGCCCGAGCGCAATCACGCCCTCAAATCCATTTACCTCGCCCCCACACCCTACCCCTACGACAAACCCGACCGCCCCTTCGACACCAAGGATTCCACCCTGACCATGTCCGACACCCTTCCCGAGGAGGGCGACTACCGGTTCGTCGTGTCGGTTTCCGCGCAAAATCCCGAGGGCGGGGGGGC
>JBILWF010000184.1:0-5746 GCA_044370075.1 Chthoniobacteraceae bacterium
AAGGTTCGCCGGCCAGCTCACCCGAATTCGGATGGCGGGTACGGAGCTGGCCGCGGGGGTGAATTTGACGCGAAAAACTTTCAGCAGCCCCCTCCCGAGAATCGAGTTTGAGGGGCTTCCTGCCTCGTCCAAAATCAGCGGATCAATGTAGTCCAAACCCACTTTAAAGTTCGTCTGCGTTTGGGTCGTCACCGTGGTCGTGAGCGGTATTTTGGAGCACTTGAAGAGGGTTGTGTTTTCCGCCAGCGGCACGCGTTGGGCGGATTGAATGTCGGCAACAATGGAAGAGAGCAGGTTGGAGGCGGAAACCTGCAGGTTCGCCTTGCGGCTGTTGCGGAGCCCCACGGAGAGGAGGCCCAGCATGCTTACCAACGCGAACGAAAAAATGGCCATCGCCAGAGCGATTTCCGTGAGCGTGAAACCCGCCCGGGCAGCGCGCGCGCCGCGGGCATGGGCCCGGGCAGGAGGGTTCGCAACAGGGGGCTGCTCTTGGGGGAAGACGTTCATGAAGAAGGAAAAGATTCCCGTTCCCCTTACTGTGCCACTGCACTCCGCCGGCAGCAAGGCTGCTCCCGTCCCGTCCGCCCCTTATGGCGAACAATGCGGCGACTCCGTACCGCTGGAAACCGCACCGGGCCCCCGGCTTTCCGCCAGAGCCTGCTCGAAGGCGCGCCACGCCAGCATCGCGCATTTTACGCGCTGCGGAAACTTCCGTACCCCTGCGAGAAGACGCAAATCGCCGAGGTGTCGTGGTGCCTCGTTTTCCTCGCGGGCGGTGACAATTCGGGTGAAATCCCCGAGAATTTGCGCGGCTTCCGTCCGGGATTTTCCCTTGAGCTTGAGTGTCATGAGGGATGCGGATGCCTGGCTGATGGCGCACCCCACTCCCGTAAAGCGGATGTCCTCCACCGCGCCCTCCGCGCCAAAGCGCACATGCAACTCAATTTCGTCCCCGCAGGACGGGTTGTCCCCCTGCACATGCACCGCGGGATTCTCCAGGGAGCCGAAGTTCCGGGGCCTCTTGGAATGGTCGAGGATGACCTGCTGGTAAAGTTCTTCAAACTCCGGATTCATGAAAAAAAGGTATTGGCATCCAGCAGGATGGATATCATGCGATCTATCTCCTCCCGCGTGTTGTACAGATAAAAACTGGCCCTGCTGGTGCTGGGAAACCCGAATTTGCGCATCAGCGGTTGGTTGCAATGGTGGCCGCCCCGGAGCGCCAACCCCTTCTGGTCGCAGAAGGCCGTCAGATCGTGCGGGTGCACGGTGTCGTGTACAAAGCTCACCAGTCCTCCACGGGGTTCGGCGGGGCCCACCACGCGGTAATGCGGCAGCTGGGCAATTCGTGCGTAAGCCTCGCGGGCCAGCGCCTCATCATGCCGGCGGATCGATTCCCGTCCGACGCTTTCGAGATATTCAATTGCAGCCGCCAGCCCGATGGCACCCTCGATGTGCGGGGTGCCCGCCTCGAAACGGGAGGGGGCCTGCTTGTAGGTGCTCGACTCGTAGCGCACCGAGAGAATCATTTCCCCGCCCCCCTGCCACGGCGGCATGCGCTCGAGCACTTCTTCCCGCCCGTAAAGGACTCCAATTCCGGTGGGGGCGCACATTTTGTGCCCCGAGAAGGCGAGGAAATCGCACCCCAGTTCCTCCACATGGATCGGGTGGTGGCCTGCGCTTTGAGCGGCGTCCACGACCGAAATGGCACCTATTGCCCGGGCCCGGTCGCAGAGTTCCCGGGCCGGGTTGATCGTACCCAGAAAGTTGGAAATGTGGGTGAAGGCCAATATTTTAACGTCCGGAGTGAAATAATCGTCCAATCCTTCGCTCTGGAGCAGGCCCTCCGGGGTGACCGGTATGAACCGCAGGCGGGCCCCCGTTTTTTGAGCTACCATCTGCCAGGGCACCAAATTGCTATGGTGCTCCATTTCGGTCAAAAGGATCACGTCGCCTCTCTGGAGGAAGCTTCCGCCCCAGGCGTGGGCCACGAGGTTGAGCGCCTCGGTGGTTCCGCGCGTGAAAATGATTTGCTCTGCGGAGGGCGCCCCCACGAAGGCTGCAACTCGCGCCCGTGCCCCCTCGAAGGCTTCGGTTGCCCGGTTGCTGAGCGAATGAATGCCCCGGTGCACGTTGGCGTTGTCGTGCTCGTAGTACCGCAGGAGCGCGTCCAGCACCGCGCGCGGCTTCTGCGTGGTTGCCGCGTTGTCAAAATAGATCAGGGGTTGGCCGTGAATGCTTTGATGCAGAATCGGAAAATCTGCCCGGTGGGCGGAAAGATCGGGCACAGGAAAAGTCGTGGACATGAATGCAAGGTCGCCCGGGCTGCTTCCGGGATCCCAGGAAGGCTTCGGAACGGATGGCTTTTTTTACGCGGGCGTGGAGCGCTCGGCAACTGTGGAAGGTTGCCCCCGACCGCGCGGGTGCTCTTTACTAGGTGCACATGGAGGTCTTGGAGCCAGATATCGTGGAGGAGCTTTTTCGTTTCGCGTTGCTTTTAAGTGGTCAGCGCGCGGCGGCTCTTGACCTTGTGTGCGATGCGGTTTCCGAGGTGGAGGCGCGTTCCGCACAGTGGCGGGAGGGGGATCACCGCTTCCACTGGGCGCTTCACCGCATCTTTTCCCAATGGAAGCCCGGGGAGTCTCCGGCCGAGTCCGCGCCGCTTGCGGACGCGGAGATCCTGTCGGTTGAGGGCTTGGACGTGTTTCTCGCGACTTTAGAGCCGCCCTCCCGGGCCTGCGCCGCGCTGCAAATGGCTTGTGACCTGCCTGAGTCCGCGGTGGCGCGGCTTCTGGGGGAGGGTGAACGCGTGGTCCAAGGTTGGATGCGGGAGTTTGGGGCCGCCGTTGAAGGATGGCGGATACCTGTTAAGGCATGGAGTTTGAACGATGCGGAGAGGGACCGGTTGCACAGTTCTTTGAAGGCGCGTCCCCGGGCACGCCACCGCTTTGAGCGTTTTCTGGGGGTGATCGCGGTCCTTACGGGGGCGCTGGTTTTGTGCGGGTGGGTGGCTTGGGAGCGCTGGAGTGATACGGAACCGTCCCGTGTCCGGGCGGAACTGGAGCAGCTTCTGGAAACCGCCGACAGATGGAAGAATGAGGAATGGAACACGTTTGAAGGCAGCAAGGGTGAGGTCGAGGACTGGCTTTTTCTTAACGGATTGGAGGGAGCGCGCATTCCTCATCGGCTTGCGGAGGTGCCTCCAACCGCGGGTCGCGTTGTCCGCTGGAGGGAAACGCATCTTGCGCAAATCATTTCTGTGAAGCCCAAGTCCTTGATCTGGGTGGTCCCTGCGCAAGCGCTCGGGGTATTCTCACCCGAACTGCGCGCCGGGCGGGTCAGTGCGGGCAGGTGGAGCGGGGATTGGACGATTGAAGGTGCTTATGTGGTATTAGTTGCATCGACAACCGACGCGCCGTAGTCCGCGGTTTATCCGCCCCGGTTTGGCGCGGTTTTTGCTTCATTACAAGGAGTTCCCCACCACACGGGCCGGGGCCGCCTGCGGGATTCGATCCTTTCCCGCGCGGTTTTCGGTCCCGGTTCGAGTCTCTCCGCTGTGAAAAATCGTTCCTTCCTTTTTCTCGTCGGTGCTGGGCTGCTGTGTGCCTTTCTGGCCTGCGCACCCGGGTTCCGCATGGCGTCTTTTTTGCGAGGGGCCCGGGAAAAGCGAGGTGCTGCCGCGCCGGCCGAAATCCTCACCGCGGGATCTGTCTCTGCGCCCCTTGAGCGGACGCCGGAGACTTTTGTAGTCCCAACGGCGCGGACGGAGCACCGTGTTTTTTCGCCGGATTCCGCAGTTGCCCCCGGTGATGGCGATCTTTTCCGGATCTGGATGCGCCGGTACCGGGTTGCGCAGGGGTCTCAGCGCGAGACGCTTTTGCAGGAGGGAATCGCTCTGGGCATGCATCGGCGCGCCGCTTTAATGCGGCTTATTCCGGAGGATCCCGAACGGGCGCTGGAGAAGGCTTTGAGTTTTGCGGAGTGGGATGCCCTGCCCCCGGGAGTGCGTGAGTCGGTGGAGCGGCCCTTCAGCGAGCACGTGGAATACCGGGCTTACCCTGTGTGCGCGCGGGTGCCGGGGGGGCGCGCCGGGACGGCCTCGATGGTGCGGAGCACGGGTGAGACCGCGCGGGTGTTTGCGGCGGGAAGGCGGCGGGAAATGGGAAGCAAAACGAGCCTTCCCGTGCAGGGCATAGTTCTCGGTGGTGTGGCCGCTGTGCGGTCCGCGGTGTTTGAGGAAATCAAGCCGGAGGACCTTGCGTATGCGCGGGCCCATTTCAGCTGGGCGCGCACCGGGCCGACCCGCAGTTACGCTACGGGAGCGCTTCTTTCGGGGGAGGGAATTCAAGCAGTATGCGGGGGCAGCCTGTACGCATTTTCAAGCCGCGAGGAAATGCGGCGTGTGGAGGAGGCTCTGGTTTCCGTGGAGCGTTTGCCGGCCCCGCGGGCCAGTGCGGGCGTGGTGTGCGGCTATCCGCAGGCGGTCGGTATGCTGGGGGAATTTAATCCCGAGGGGGCCGAGTCTGCCGCTGTGGAGCTTTCCAGGGAATGGACGCTAGGCTCCAAGCGGATTTTCATTCTCCGCGTGCTTTTTGCAGACAGCGGCGGGCAGGCGCATTCCAGGGAGGAAATCGAGGCGGCACTAAACGGTGGGGTGGCTGCCGACATGCAAAGCTTTTCCCGGGGCAGGGTATCCATCGAGGCCTCCGCAAGCCGCGGAATTTATGTGCTGCCGAACAACGCGGAGTTTTACAGCGGGAGTCTTTCGGCGGGTTACGGGGGCGCGGATTTCAGCAGCAAAAACGACGCACTTTACGACGATGCGAAGACGGCATTTGCCGCCGGAAAATCAATCTCCGACGGAGCCGTGGACTTGAACGCGTTTGACGTGGTGGGTGTGATGTTCCCGGATGCAGGCCTCAAAAACGGCGGTTTAAAATACGCCGGCCTCGCCTCCCTCGGAGGGGGGCGTCTTTGGATGCAGGGTAACAATGCACGCAAAGTGTACGTCCATGAACTCGGCCACGTATACGGACTCTACCACTCCAACTTCTGGCAGGTGAATGACCCGGCCTCTTCCGGCGCGAGTGCGGTAGTCGGTCCGGGGGAGGAAAAGGAGTACGGGGACATTTTTGACGTCATGGGCGACGGCGATGTTCCCCGCAGCCATTTTCACCCCCACGCCAAGAGGCGTTTGGAATGGTTTGATGCGGAGGAAATTCAGACGGTCACCGTCTCGGGAACCTATCAGGTTTATCGCGTTGATGGGGATGAGGCCCCCCCTCCGCCCGGGGCCGCACCCCGTTTGCGCGGGTTGTGCATTCCGAAGGGGACTGACGGATCCTACTGGCTGGGGTACCGGCCGGCTTTTTCTGAAAACCCAAACCTTCTCCGCGGTGCCTACCTGCTGTGGCAGCGGGCGGGCTTGGAGCGTTGTTTTCTGTTGGACACCACCCCCGGATCTTCCTCCGGGAAGATGGATGCGGGCTTGGAAATTGGGCGGACTTATTCCGATCCAGTTTCAGGCCTTCACATTACACCGCTGGAGATGGGTTCCAACCCCTCCGGAGTTTCGGTCCCAGAGGACTCCTGGTTGAGGGTGGATGTGCAGGTGGGGGATTTTCCGTCCAACTCAGCCCCGCAGGCGGAGGCAATCGCCGGCCCTGTCGTATGCCGGGCGCGAGTGCCTGCGGAGTTTTCCATCGTGGCTTCCGACGCCGAGCAGGGGCAGCGGCTCTCGTATTTT
>JBILWF010000185.1:0-5740 GCA_044370075.1 Chthoniobacteraceae bacterium
AAGGGTAACCCAGTGAAAATCCGATCGCTGCACCGCAGCAAAAATACCTATGCCAGTCCGTCTCGGCCGTTTCGAAATGCCCAAAAGCCTCCACAAGGAGGAATCCACCCGCACAGACACCTACGCGAAGTTCATCGCCGAGCCTTTTGAATCCGGCTACGGACACACCGTGGGCAACTCGCTGCGGCGGGTACTGCTCTCTTCGCTGGAAGGCGCGGCCATCACTGCGGTCAAAATCAACGGAGCGCACCACGAATTCCAAACCCTCCCCAACGTGGTGGAGGACGTTGTGGACATCGTGCTCAACCTCAAAAAGGTAAAATTCCGCGCGCACGACCACGAGATCCGCAACCTGACCATTTCCGTGAACAAGGAAGGCGCGGTCACCGCGGCGGACATTCAGGACTCGAGCCAGTGTGAGGTGGTAAACAAGGACCTCGTAATCTGCACACTCGACAAGAAAACCAAGTTCGAAGCGGAACTGGAAGTCAAAGTGGGCCGCGGTTTTGCGACGGGAGACGAAAATAAGCATCCCGACCAACCGATCGGTGTGATCGCCATCGACTCGATCTTCTCCCCTGTCACCCGCGTCAAGTACGCGGTGGAAGCCACCCGCGTGGGCCAGCGCACCGACTACGATAAGCTCGTGCTGGAGATCTGGACCGACGGCCGCATCACGCCCGAGGACGCCTTGGTTCAGGCCTCGAGCATCCTGCGCCGCCATTTTGAGCCGTTCTACGGCTACGACGAAAACGCGGTGGAGTTCACCGAGGAACAGCCGCAGCAGAGCCAGGAAAACCAGAAGCTCAAGAAGCTCCTGAACATGAGCGTGAACGAGATCGAACTCTCGGTGCGCGCCGCGAACTGCCTCAACAACGCCAACATCACCACGGTGGGACAACTCGCCCAGAAGTCCGAAAACGAAATGCTCAAGTATCGCAATTTCGGAAAGAAATCGCTCAACGAAATCAAAGACAAGCTGCACCAGCTGGGGCTGTCTCTGGGAATGAAATTCGACTCCGGCCTCGTCGACACCCTCGGTGCCGAAAGCGCCCGTTCCTAATCCGCCGAAACGTTCTTGGCGGAAAACTCAATCAATCCTTACCTCTCTGTTTAACATCCCATGCGGCATCAAAGGAAAACAGTAAAACTGGGGCGCTCCCAGGCTCACCGCGACGCGCTGCTCGCCAATCAGGTCATCAGTTTGATCCAGCACGATCGCATTAAAACCACGCTCGCCAAGGCCAAGGCCGTGCGTCCGTTCGCGGAAAAACTGGTTACCATCGGCCGCAAAAATACGCTGCACGCCCGGCGCCTCGCGCTGGCTTACCTCTTCCACAACCAGGCCGCCGTGCGCGCCTTGTTCGAAAAAGTGGCGCCCCGCACTGCCGGACGCAACGGCGGCTACACGCGCATTATAAAGCTCGGAAGCCGCAACAGCGACGCTTCCGAAATGGCCCTCTTGGAGTGGGTGGATCAGACGCCCGAGACTCCCGCCCCCGCCGAGGCGCCTGCTGCAGCGGAGGCCGCGCCCGCAGCAACCACCTAGCACAGTCCCAGGTTCGCAGTTTTCACAAAGCGCGCTTTCCCGAGGGGAGGCGCGCTTTGTTGCGCATACACGGAATTTGTCTTTTTTCTTTCAGGCTTCGAATTCTTCGTCACAGTCTCGCGCCCCATGCATCTGTCGGAACTTCAATCGATCTACCAGACTCCTTTCTTTGAACTCATCAGCCGGGCCCGCGCTGTGTACCTGGAGCACTGGAAAAAAAACGAGGTCCAGCTCTGCACCCTGCTCTCCATTAAAACCGGAGGATGCTCGGAGGACTGCGGCTACTGCGCCCAGAGCGCCCGGTACCAGACGGGGGTGAACGCCGGAAAACTTCTTCCCAAACAGGAGATTCTGGATGCAGCGCACCGCGCACGCGACAACGGTTCCACGCGCTTCTGCATGGGAGCCGCATGGAAAGGCGTACGGGAAGGCGATGCCCGTTTTGAGCAGGTGCTGGATACGATCTCCGAGGTGAGCCAACTCGGCATGGAGGTGTGCGTCACTCTCGGGCAGCTAAGTGCAAAGGAAGCGCACAGACTCAAGGAGGCGGGCGTTAAAGCCTACAATCACAACATCGACACCTCCCCCGAACACTACCCGAACATTGTAAGCACCCACACCTTCGAGGACCGCCTCTCCACCATCCGCGCAGTTCAGGAGGCGGGCATGGACGTCTGCTGCGGCGGTATCATCGGAATGGGCGAAAGCGAATTGGACCGCCTCAAAATGCTCGAGGTCCTCACGCAGTTCAATCCCCCGCCGGAAAGCGTTCCCATCAACTGCCTCATGCCCATGCCGGGCACGCCCCTCGAAAACCAGCCTCCCGTGGACATTTTTGAACTGGTCCGCCTGGTCGCCACAACGCGGATTGCTCTCCCGCACGCCAAGGTCCGCTTGAGCGCAGGCCGCACACGTCTCTCGAAGGAAGGCCAGGCCCTGGCATTCTTTGCGGGGGCGAATTCCATTTTCTACGGCGAAAAACTCCTCACCGCGGAGAATCCAGGCGAGGACCGAGACCGGCGCCTCTTTGAGGAATTAAACCTCGTCCCGCAGGAACCTGTCCTCGCATAAGGCGCGGATTTGAAAAAACCCGGCGCCGGCAAACGCGGGCCCGGCTGGGCGTTCCGTAACGAGACTATCTGAATGAACCGGCTGCCAAAGAAGGCGGTTCCAGCCCCGCAGCATGCAAACCGCACCCCCGGGTTTTGACATTCACTTTTTTTCCAATTCCTCGGCAATCCGCGCGGCAATTTCCTCCCCCATCAGCTTGGATCCTTCGGGGGTGAAATGAAGATTCGCGAAGCCTTGGAGCGTTTCGCGCCGGGGCTCCACCAGTCCATACAGATCGATCACGGAAACTCCCTGTTCGGCGGCGATTTTTTTGCTCATCTGGTTGCGGGTGACAACCGCCGCGTTCTGGCTTTCAGGGCCGAGCGTGTTGTTGCGGTCCGGGGCGGGCGTCGTCGTGGCCCAGATCACGCGCGGAGTCACGGTTTTGAGGTGTTTGAGCATGGCGCTCAATCCGACCCCAAACTGTTCGTCTGTGATGCGCGGCGGAAGGCTGTGCAGGCCGTCATTGTAGTGAATGAGCGCATAATCCCCGTCCTTGAGTTTCGTGGCGCAAAACTCCGCGGCTGCCGCATCGTCCCTGCCAATCATGCCAAATGCCACCATGCGCACGACATTCGCCTTGCCGCGCAAAGCCTCCACAACCGCGGGCGAATACCCGTTCATGATGGAATCGCCGATCAGCAGCACACGCGGAAGCGAGGGATCCACCACGGGGTACAAATCGGTGGGTTGAATGGTCGCCACCGCATTGGGCTTCAGGGCCGCGGGCGTGTCGGTGAAAGATGGCCACGAATCCGAACGGTACGGCTGCGCGGGTAGACCGCTCGAATCAGTCAGGTTGCCCTCAAACGCAGGCTCCACAACCCAGTCATAGCGCAGGGCCGCGGGGTGCCGGATTTTGGGATGGCTCACAAAAAGGCGATCCCCCTCAACCTTCGCCTCGGCATAAGCCCAGCGGTTGGGACGCTCGGTCAAAGCAAAACCACGAATCGCGCCGCCCCCTCTCGCGGTAAGGCCGCCAGCGCCCTGTTTCAGTTTCACAACCGCTTGGTTTCCTTCAAACAGAACCGATTCAATAACGGGCCCCAAAGTGCCCGCAGTTCCGGAAGTGCTTAGGGAAAGCGCGCACACGGCCATCCGCTGCGCCACGGCAGCCAGATCCTCGGGAAACAAGTTTCCTGCCAGATCCATGCAGGGGACCATCCGTGTCTGCGGCATGCTCAGAGCGTCAGCCTGCGCTTCGCGCAGTTCGCTCACCGCGCGCGGATCCATGTTCGGATGCACGGCACGGCCCTGCTGAAGAAAGACAAAAGGCAGATTCGCGCGGCCCCACGCCTTCCTCCAATCCTCCATCAGGGCCGGAAACAAGGTCCGGAACTGCGTGGCGCGGGGCGCGTTGGCAAGCCCGATGCACAGAGTCACCCCCCGCACGGGAAGGCCCGCAAGGGGCGCCACCATGCCACAATAGAGGTTCGAGGCATGGGTGGTGGCCATGCGCAATGATTCCGCAGTCGGTTTTCGGGGCGGGTCCGCGGGCGCCTGTTTGCCCGCCTTGCGCATCTCAGCCAAATAATCATACCACACATCCGGTTCCCGCCGCTCAAGTTCGCGCAACTCGGTTCCAAAGGCTTTTCCCATCTTCAACTTCCAATCCCCTAACGCATTCTCGTATTCGAGCATCGCATCACGCATTTCAGATTTGGACTGGTAATACTCAAAAATCGGCGCGGCCCCCGGGATAGCCCGCAACGCTCCCTCGCTCATCCACGCCTCCACGGGAGAACCCGTAACCTTGCCCCCTCGCTGGATGGCCACCGGTTCGGGATCGCACAACGCCACAATCCCCACCGGAACGCCCGCCTGAGCCTGCTCTAGTTTTGCAAACAGATACGCAAGAGCGGGAAAAGCTCCCACACTCCTCCTGTCCGCCACGGCCCAGGCCCCGGACACCCGCTCCCGCGGCTCCTTCGCAGCCGTGATTGGAACCCGAAACAGCCGTACATCCGGAAATTTCACACTACTCATTTCCGAGCGCGCGGACCGCACAGCCTCCACCCGTTTATCCATGAATGCGTCTCCCGCGAAAATCCACACATCGCCCGCCGTGATATTCTCAAACCTCAAGCTTGTAGACGCCTGAACCACCAGAGTCCCGGAGTCCCCCGTGCGCGGCGGATCCATTACCACCCCCCACTTTCCATCCGCCGCAGCCACTGTGGATTTTACCCGACCGGCGAAGGATACCGACACCTGCTCCCCGGCAGACGCGTTTCCCCGAACGGGAAACGGCATGTCGCGCTGGACAATCGCGTGATCGGAGACGGGGGACCACACCTCCAGTCCGGCGGCGTGGAGACAGCCCGCCAGTCCGGCAAGAAGGGAAATAACAAACTCTCTTTTCATATGTAAAATTATGACTTTTAAAAACCATTCCCTCCCAACACCCGCCCCGGCGCGGACCAGTCTGCGCCACGGGATGCCCCTCGGGAGTTTTCCAACCCATTCCGTGCGGGGGAAGTTTTTCATTCAAACCGCGCTTTTTTCGACGGGATGGACCGGCGGGCCGGTGAAAAAGATGCAAAAAACCAACGCAGCGAACTGCCGGTTTTGCCTTTTCTTCTTCTTATAACAACCACTGATATTTCGGCAAAGAGCTGCGAAAAACGGTTTAAATCCCGCTGCAATCCAAAAAATCTTGCTAATCAAAACTTAATTTTCTATCACAACGCGGAATCGGGTTGGTCCGGGCGATTTTCTCGGACCTGCCTCCCACCACCGGAACCACCATCCTTCGGATGGCCCCCCATGGCAAAAAAAGACGCCCACCACGGCGGAGCGTGGAAAGTCGCTTACGCAGACTTCGTCACAGCGATGATGGCCCTCTTCATCGTGCTCTGGATTTGCAAAGAAAATCCAAAGCTGGCGACGCTCATCGCGGGGTCTTTCCGAAAACCCCTGTTTGACGCTCAAGCGGGCGGCCCGGATTTGGGCCTCGGAGTTCAAGAAGGTTTGGAGGAGGATCTGCTGACAGCGGACGAGATTTTGGAAAAACTGGAAGGCATCTCCACCGAGATGCAAAAGCTTCTCAACTCCGAGAACCCTAAAAAAAACCTCCTCGAT
>JBILWF010000186.1:0-5737 GCA_044370075.1 Chthoniobacteraceae bacterium
CCTACAATGGCCGGAAAAAACTTCCGGTGGCCAGCCTCACCAAGGTGGTGACCGCGGTGGTGACTCTGGACTGGGCGCAGGCCAGCCGCCGCAATTTGGAACAGATTGTCACGATACCGGCGCGCGCCGCGAACCTTCCAAACGGACAGGGCATTGCGTGGGCGGCGCAGGATCGTGTGAGCCTGCGGGATCTGCTTTACGCCGCGCTGTTGCAATCCGACAACGTGGCGGCCCAGTGCATTGCCGAACACGTCGGACGCCAGTTGGAAGCCGTGGGCGAGCGCGAGGATCCCAGTGTTCCGTTCATCACCCAGATGAACGCTCTGGCGCGCAAGATGAACCTGACCGAAACCCGCTTTCTCAACCCGCACGGGCTGGAGGGTTTGGAGCGCAAACTTCCCTACTCCTGCGCCGAGGACATGGCGCAGCTGACCGCCTACGCGATGAGCCATCCGGCATTCCGCTTCATTGTCTCCCAGCGGGAACGCCGCATTGCCATCCAGCGCGCGGACGGCACAACGATCACCTACCAACTGCGCAACACAAATGAGTTGCTTGGAGAAAGCTCCATCGACGGGGTCAAAACCGGCACCACCCGCCAAGCCGGCCAGTGCGTGGCGATCTCCGCGGGCCGCCCCCCGGAAGTGCGCCAGCAGGGCGAGGAGTTTTTCCGGACCCCGCGCCGCTTGGAAGTCGTGGTGCTCGGCTCGCAAAACCGGTTTGCAGAAGCGCGCCAGCTTCTGGAGGCGGGCTGGCAGCAACACCAGCACTGGGCGGCGGCGGGCCGTCCCCTTGATCCGAGGCCCAGTTCAAGGCTGCGCGAGAAATTGGGCCTGTAACTTGCCAGCTCCAGTCTCCACTTCTAAAGATACCAAAACTCGGAAAAGACATCGCATGGCAACCCCCAGTTCCATACCCCTCCGCATCAGCGCCTTGCTCGGCGCGGTGGGCGTGCTGCTCGGAGCTTTCGGGGCGCACAGCCTCAAAAGCGTTCTCGAAGCGAGCGAGGCCCTACCCATCTGGCAAACTGCCTCCCAGTATCACCTGCTGCACGCTACCGTGCTTCTGTGTATCAGCTGGCGGCGCCCTTTTCCCTCCGCTGCCTTCTGGTCCATGACCGCCGGCGTGCTGCTATTCTGCGGCAGCCTCTATGTGCTGGCCTACACAGGCTTCAGCAAACTGGGCATGATCACGCCTGTGGGCGGAGTCCTGCTCATTGCGGGGTGGCTTTTGTTGCTGAAAATCCCCACGGGCGCACCGGCACCGGCGGACCCCGCCTCCTGACTCTGCACAAACCGTCCACCGAGGGTTCCTCAGTGCGCGGCTTTGGGGCTTGATCACATCTCCGCCCGCTGGCGGAGGTAAACATCCCCGAGGAGTAGATCCTGCGGGCACCTTCCACCAAACGCGCTGCCCCTGCCCTCGGGCCCTCGGGGACTTGCCAGCCACCCGGCCTGCACCGCCCCCCCACGCGCGCCGGGGTAAAAACCGCGCTCCCGCAACCGATAAGTTGCGGCATTCCGCTGAACCCCGATGTGCAAATGGGGCGTGAACGCAGATCCGGTGTGTGATATTCCCGTCACTTTTCGGATAATTTCGCAGATTGTTAGAGCCCTCATGGTTTTTCCCCTCCCCAACGCAGGCGCACCGCTGCAGCGGTGTTTTCTGCTCCTGCTCTTTGTCCTTTCCCTGCTTCCGCGCTTTGCGGTCGCACGCGTGGGCTCGCCCGAGGAAAAACGGGAGGCGGACCGTCTCTTTGGGGGATCAATTCCGGTCCTCACTCTCCGCATCAAGGATGCGGACATGGAAAACCTGCGCAAAAACCCGCGCGCCTACGTGGAAGCAGACATTGAGGAAAAGGGGGCGGGCGTTCATGCGCATGCGGCCGTGAAACTCAAGGGCTCTGCGGGGAGCTTTCAGGGCATCGACGCGCGTCCGGGTTTCTCCGTGAACATGGAAAAGTTCAAGGGCGGGAAATGGTTTCATGGAATTCCGCGTTTCCAGCTGAACAACTGTGCGCAGGATGACACGGCGCTGCGGGAACTCATATCCGGTGAAATTGCGCGCAAGGCGGGCGTGCCCGCCTCCCGGTGCACCCACGCGATCGTCCAACTCAACGACAAATTTCTGGGGCTTTACGTGCTCAAGGAGTCGTTCCGGGAGGATTTCCTCTCCACCTTTTTTAAAAACCCGGAAGGCCGCCTCTACGACGGGGGATTTTGCGCGGACATCCGCAAAGAGATGGAGTTGGACCGGGGGGATGGAACGGATTCCTCGCGGCTGACGGAGCTGGTGGAGGCGCTAAAGGACGCCGATGCGGAGCGGCAGCTTGGGAGGGTCAAGGCGGTAGTGGATGTCGATGCGTACATCCGCTATGTGGTGCTTGAAAACATTCTCTGCCACTGGGACGGCTACTCGTTTAACCGGAACAACTACCGCATTTACGAGGATCCCGACTCGCGGAAATTTCACTTTTTTCTGCACGGGATGGATCAGACGCTGGGGGACAGCAACTGGAGTCTTTTGCGGGTGCCCGGGGGCGGGGTGGGAACGGTGCTGTGGCGGGATGCGGCGGTGAAGGCGAGGTATGCGGAAATTCTCAAGGATGTATATGAAAGGGTATTGCGCCCCGCGGGCTGGGCTGAACGCACCGAGGAGGTCGGAAAGCGGGTTCAGGCGGCCCTCAACGCGGTGGACCCCAAGAAGGCGGAGGCGTACGCGGGGCGCGTTTCCGCGGCAAAACAGCAGGTGCAGGCGCGCATGGAGGCGTGCGCACGGCAACTGCAATCCACGCAGTTCCTCACGAAGCTGGCCAAAGGCGAGGCGGCGAGTCTGGAGGGGCTTTTGTGGGTGGCTCAGGGAGACAACGCCAAGAGCTCCGAAATTGCGCATGACGGGCGAAAGGTGCTTTTGATCCAGGCGACCGGAGAATGCAAAGCATCGTGGCGCTGCGCTTTGCAGCTGCCGGCTGGAAAGTACCGCTTTGAGGGCCTCATCGGCACGCGCGGAGTGGTTGCCGTGGAGACGCCCAGCGGTGCCGGCGCCGGGCTGCGCATCTCGGGCGGTTCCCGCCTCGGGAAAAACGCGCTTTCGGAAAACCGCAACTGGACGGAGACGCGCTTCGAGTTTGAGTCGCCCGGGGGCGATCAGGTGTTGGTGGCGGAGCTGTGTGCTCGGGCGGGCGAGCTGTGGATCGACCGCAAAAGCCTCTCCATTCGAAAAATGCCCTGATTTGCAAATGGATTCCCAGGAACGCTTTGAATTCAAATTTCTGCTGGATGCACGGCAGTCGGATGCGTTTTTCTCGACGCTGGGCGGGGCGCTCGCCCCGGACCTCCAAGGGGGGCCCACGGGGGTGTACCCTGTGGTGAGCCTTTACTATGACACTCCCGACCACCAGTGCTACTGGCAGGCATGGCGCAAAATCCCCAGCCGCAGAAAATTGCGGGTTCGGGTGTACGGCTCGTGCGACGGGCGAATCCAGCCCACCAGTTTCATCGAGGTCAAACACAAGGTGGACGGCTTGGGGTTCAAGCGGCGCGTGCAAACTGAACTCCCCACGGCGCTGGGAATGGTAAACGGCCGCATCTCGGGCTCAGATTTGCCCCGGGAAGAGCGGCGGGTCGTCGAGGAAACGCAGCGAATGGTGCGCGAGGAGGGATTTGCGCCCAGTTGCGTGATCCGTTACCTGCGGCACGCCTACTGGCTCACACTGGGCGAACTGGACGCGGCATGCCGCGCTTTGCCCCCCCTGCGCATCACCATGGACTCGGATCTCCAAGTGCGTTTTGAGGATCTGGAGCCCGAAACGGATGACCGGCGTTTTGCCATCCGCCTGCTGCCGGAGGGCGCACGCATTCTGGAGATCAAGGGAAAGGGGGCCATTCCGTTTACTCTGGCGCTGCACCTTGCGAAAGCGGGCATTCGCTCCTCAGGATTGAGCAAATACTGCAAGGCGATGGAATACCGTTTTGAAAACCGCCGGGAGGATCACCTCCAAACCACATTACGTTGATGAAAACCGACTTTTTCCACCCCTTCCCCTCCCCCTCTCCCCTAGCCAGCGTACTCGGTGACTGGACCAAAGATACGTCGCCGTTTTTCAAAGACTGGACCCGGGAATCGCTGGTCGAAGCCCTCGTGGCCCTGGGACTCAGCTTTCTACTAAACTGCCTGATCGCATGGGTTTACAAGCGCACCTACCGGGGCACAAAGTATTCGCAGGATTACGTGCACACCCTGGTGTTGCTGGGAACGGTGGTCACCCTCGTCATCCTCGTAGTGCAGGGCAGCCAGTCCACCGCCTTCGGAATGTTCGCCGCATTTTCAATCATCCGTTTCCGGAGCGCGGTCGGGCAGGCGCGGGACATCGGGTTCATCTTTCTGGCCATGGCCAGTGGCATGGCCGTGGGCGCGCGCGCCTACGGAATTGCCGTTGCGGTGACCCCTGTAATCTGTGCGCTGGTGTGGTTTCTGAGCTGGCGCGATGCCTTCGCGCCCCGGCGCCTGTCCCACATCCTTCGAATCCGGGTCACACACGAGATCAACTATGACACCGCCTTCGGGCCGGCTTTTTCAGAATACCTCTCCTTCCACAATCTCGATTCCGTGGAGACGGTGCAGGCGGGGATGATGTCCGAACTCAAATACTCGGTAACCCTCAAAAGGCCGGACACTCTCTCGGCTTTCATGCAGCGCATCCAAACGCTCAACGGGAACAACCGCGTGCTGATGACGAGCACGGGAAATACTCTGCCCGTGGAGGTGTGATCCGCAGGGACGGCGGCTACCGTTCCGAAACGTTCCCCGCAGGTGCGGAACCTTTGGGCGCGGGGTCACGAGCTGTTTTCCTCGCCAGTTTTTCCGGATGCAGATCCACCGGGGTCTGCCGGTGGACCACGCTGTGCGGGCCGGTCCAAACCCGGATGAAATCGATCTCAAAATGGTTGGGAAAAACCGTGGACGCATCCGGTTCGCCGGAGGGACCGAACCGGCTGCTCACCCCGTTGCTGAGGATCACGTACATGGGAATGGAGGGAACGTGGCTGCCGATCACTTCGCGTTTGACGCGGCCATTTTGAATCCACACCGCGCGGTTGGGTTCCCACAACAAACCGAAGGTGTTCCACGCCCCCTCAAAATCCACGTCCGTGTTTCCCCCCGAGTCCCATAAAATCTGAGGAAAATCGCCGTGACACAGCCCCAGATGCATGAGTCTTTTGCCCGCGTAGTACTCCGCGATGTCGAACTCCGGCGGCCACTGGTGATTTTGAGGCATGAGCCAAAAACAGGGCCATGATCCTTTCCCGCCCGGGTATCGGGCGCGGATCTCCACGTACCCGTAGGTGAAAGCGAACCGGTCATGGGAGGAAACCATGCCCGCGCTGTACTCGTAGAGTCCCGGGGGGGACTCCCCAATCAACTCGCGTTTCTGGGCGCGCAGCCGGAGGCTGCCCCCCTCAATCAAGACATCGTCGTCGCTCAGGTAATTGAGATAACTGGCGTTGTGAAAGCGGTCCCCAAAACGTCCAAAAACCTTCAACCGTGAGTCCCATACCGCGGCGTCCAACACAGGGGCTTCAAAAGCATCCTCCAGCTCCAATGTGTAGCCCGGCGGCGGCACCTGCGCCACCGGATCGACGGGTGAGCGGTGCGAACATGCGGGTCCAAAGCACCCCCAGAGAACCAGCACAAAGATGCAGCACGCTCTCATTGGGGAGCAGGGTAGCACAACGGG
>JBILWF010000005.1:0-16034 GCA_044370075.1 Chthoniobacteraceae bacterium
AGGTTTTTGCTCCCGGTGCTTCTGCTGTTTTCAGCGTGCGCCTCCGATCGCGCGGCACGTCTGGGACGCCTCGAGGTGGACCACCTCAGCGCTCCGGGACCGGTGCCGCTGGCTCTGGATGATGCTTTCAGCATCCGCAAGGTTTTCACTCTCCTTATCGATCCGTCTTTGCAACAAGCGGCTTTGCAGAGTGGCGGCCTTGGAAACGGGTGGTTGCGGGCGGAAATTGAGCGACGCTACTTCGGCGCTGTTTCCCGGATGGAGCGGCGCAGCCGTGAGGGGCACTACTACACGGTGCACTGGTCCGCCGCGCGTCCGGCGGATGTCCGGGTTCGCATGGAGTACCGGCAGCAGAAACTCGGCTTGCACGTTCAAGCCATGGAGCGTTTCTATTCCGGCGCCAAAGGCGCTCAAAAAACCGAGTTTTCCGTGCTTGGTGATGACTACCATGAGGACGGTGCGGTGACCGCGTGGCGCATCACGTTGATTGAGAACGGGCGGATCGTTGCCGTGACGCAAAGTTTTCTATGGTAGGCCTCGCCTTGACTCCGGAGGATTGCGGGATCTAAGTCATCCTGTACCTTTTCTTTCCTGTGACCACCCCCTCCTCGATCCAAGTCGGTTTTGACAGTCAAACGGTATGGGTGCGGGTGGCTGGCCGCGGAAGTTTTCAAAACAGCACGCCTCTCAAGGAGTTCGCCAAAGAAATGCTCGCCCGGGGTTATCGCCATTTCACTGTGGACCTCCAGGAGTGCCCGGTAATGGACTCCACGTTCATGGGCACACTCGCTGGGATTGCGCTCAAGCTGCAGACGGGCGATGGAATCGTACGGGTCATCCGTCTTAACGAACGCAATCACAGCCTGCTCGCGAATCTCGGACTCGATCAGTTGCTTCAGATCGAATCTGCGGACGGTCAAACGGCGGCTACGGGCCCCGCTGGGGACGCTGTTCAAAATCTGACTTTAGGCGCTGAGGACAAGGCCACACAGGCCCGGACTATGCTGGAGGCCCACGAGGCGGTTGTGGACGCCAACCCATTAAACGAGGCCAAATTTAAAGACGTTCTGGAGTTTCTGCGCCAGGACGTGAGCAGGAACCTGTAGGAAGTCTTCCCTGCCGGTTCAACAGATCGCAGAGGGCGCGTCTATACCGCCCGGGGGTGGGGACAACGCGTCTATTCTGATCCGGAACCGCGCTGGCGAAGGCACTGCCAGCGCGAAAGAATGTCCTGCCGCTTCCCGGAATACCGCCTGACGCGGAAGTTCCCGGGGCGAGTGGAGAAGCGAAAATCTGGATAGGCTAACCGGAACAAAATGAAGCCCGGTCCGTCTTGGAGTTCCTCTGAACGTCCGACTTTCCACCATGGCTTGCTTGGATTCCTTAACATGAGGAAAACCTTCGTCTCGGCAAACGCGGCGTAGAGCCCCTTTTGAGGAAAGGGCTCCTGCTTCCGGTCCCTGCCCTTCGCATCGGGGTCTGGTTTAAAAGCCGTTTTCTTCGCTGGCGGCGGGAGTTCTTACGCGGATGCGTCCCGTCAGGGCGCGGCTGAGCGTGAGTTCGTCCGCGAACTCCAAACCGAGGCCTGCGGGCAGTCCTTGGGCCAGTCGTGAGGTGCACACCTTCAGCGGGGCCAGAGCCTCGGCGAGGTAATGTGCGGTTGCCTCGCCTTCCACGTCCGCCGACAGGGCCAGAATGACCTCGCTCGGCCCGGTTTCGCGGATTCGGGCGAGCAACTGCGGAATACGCAGGGACTCCGGACCCACGTGCTCAAGCGGGGAAATGCGCCCTCCAAGGACGTGGTAGAGGCCTTGGTACGAGCCCGAACGCTCCAGAGGCAGGATGTCGGTAGGCTGTTCGACAACACACAAAACCGACGCATCCCTCCGGGGATCCGCGCACAAAAGACAGGGGTCTTTATCCGTGAAAAAACCGCACCGGGAACAGGGATGAACCGTTTCGCATGCTCCGCGGATGGCGGCGGCGAGTGTTTGCGGATGAGAGTCCGCGGACAAAAGCATCCAGAGCGCAATGCGCTCGGCGCTGCGGGTTCCGATTCCCGGCAGGCGTTTGAGTTCCGCAATCAGCGTTTGGAGGGGGGGCGGATATTCAGCGCGTTTCATTCAGACAGCAGCCTTCAATGTCCGTCCACCGCGAAGTCGGCAAGCGACTCCTGCTCGCTGATCCGGTGAAGGAGCAGATCGATGGCATCGTCGTTCTGTCGGAAAGGACGCGCGGCACGCAGGGCGGCTGCAGCCTGTCTCCAGCGCCTTGCCCGAAAATGTTCGACACCTTCGCGGTAGCGCGTGAGGCGCTCCAGAGCATCGGAGGCGAGCGTGCCCCGCAGCGCCAGCAGTTCATAAACTTCCTCCGGAGGTTCTGGAGGCAACTGGCGCTGCAGTAAATCAATGGGCCGCGTCTCGACGCAATCCAGCGTCAGCACACCGGTGCGCGTCCCTAAAAGAATCTTGGATCCGTACAAAAGATTGGCTCCTGCAAGACGGACCCCCCATTCCGCGGCCTCGCCCGCAACACTCAAACCGCCCCGGGAACCCGACCCGAAAAAGGCCACCAGCATCGGCCCCGAATTGATCCCAAAGCGGAGATCCAGCGGGTGTCCGGAATCCAGCTCGCACTGCTCGCTGACGGTCTCCAGCCGCGCCCGGATGGCCAGCGCGCAACACACCGCGCTATCGGCATGGGAGTGGGACGCCCCGTCACCCCGGAAAAAAGCGCGCATGCCGTCACTGCTAAGGCGGTCACACACGCCTCCGCGCGCTCCCACCATCGACTCAAAGATTTCAAGCACTGCGTTGATCAACTTCGCGAACTCGCCGGGGGGCATGGCGTTCACCAGCGCTGCGTGGTTGGAAAGTTCGCAATGCATGACACTGCACTCTTCCCGCGAAGGCTCCGGAGGCCGCGCATCGGGCGGTTCATCGCGGGACTCATTCCACGCCGTAGCACAGGACGCAATTTCCTCGATCCCCCGGCTCTCAACGGCTTCCTCGTGGCGTTCAGCATCCGCCGCGGCGGAATCCCGGGGTTCCCCGACTTCGAGGGACTCCGCGGTGATCGGGACCGGGTCGTCTGAGCGGTCCTTTTCAACACCCGCAATTTCCAGTTCCCTTCCGAGGCCGCTGGAATCCGTTCCGGATTCTTGCTCCTTCGATTCCGCCTCCTGTGTTCTGCGCGGTAAGGGCGTCTCCTCGGCGCCCGCCTGCTCCCAGCGTGGAATTCCCCGGCGGAAGCATTCCGGGAGAAGCCCCGCGCAGGCTACCCCCCACAGCAGCGGAGCAAGAGGAACCGGCTTTCCCAGAGCCTCCAGCACGGCATGCACCCCGAGCACGTGGATGAACTCAAGCACGAGCATCCCGGCCCTCCACTTTCTCGGCGCGCCGCACAACGCCACCCAGCTAGCCCCCACAATCAGAGGCGTCAGGCACATCCAAAAAATCCCCGCAGCCCCTGCCGCCTGCGCGCTCTCCACTGCGGACCGCGCGCCCGCGGTGTGTAGACAAGACCACGAAACGAGCGCAGCCACCGCACTGCCGAGAGTCAGGAGCGGCAGGGATCGGTGACGGGTATCGGGAACGGTTTGAAGGGGTGCAACCTCCACACTTTCTGTGAGAGCAAAATCCGGGCCACACGGGCCAAAGATTGCCTGCCACCCCGCCATCCTGCCAAATACCCCCATGCTGCATGTTGTTCTCGTCGAACCCGAAATCCCCCCCAACACCGGAAACATCGGGAGACTGTGTCTCGGGGCGGGATCCGTTTTGCATCTTATTGAACCGCTGGGATTTGACCTGTCCGAAAAAGCCCTGCGGCGCGCCGGCCTCGACTACTGGCACCTCGTGCAGGTTCGCCGCTGGCCCAACTGGGAGAACTTCGTCGCGGCCCAGCCCTCCGATGCCCGGATGTTTTTTTTAACCACAAAATCCACACGCGCCTACTGGGATGAGTCCTTTGCCTGCAACGACTACCTGGTTTTCGGACGGGAAACGCGCGGGCTGCCGGAGCCCCTCCTGCGCGCCAATGCCCCCCGGTGCCTCACCATTCCCATGAAACCCGAGACCCGCAGCTTGAACCTCGCAACATCCGTTGGAATAGTGCTTTATGAGGCAATCCGCCAGGTCCATGCGCGGTCCGCCGCAGCCGTCCAATAACCCACCGGGGAATCAAACCACGCGGACGGCGCGGGTCTTGTCCAGGCGCAAGACGTCCCCCGGGGCCAGTCCATGGGCCGATTTTGGGTCGGTTACCTTGGTGCCGCGTACCTGGACACTGCCTTGTTCCACCAGTCGCCTCGCGTCGCTGCGGGATTTTGTGAGCGCAAAGCCCGCCCCGTACGCGCCCACCACCGCGGAAAGAATGTCCTCGCCCAAAACCGATAGTTCCACGCCAGGCAGGTCGGCCTGATCCAGATCCCGCTTGGAGAACCGCGTGTTGAAGTCTTCCAAGGCGGCTTTGCCCGCCGTCTCCGAGTGATAGCGCGCGACCAGCCGGCGGGCGAGTTGCTTTTTGGCCTCCATTGGGTGAATGGCCGGCATCTCCTCGCCGAGCAGCAGCAGGTAGTACCGCGCCATCAGCGTGTCGGAAATACTCATAAGCTTTCCGAACATTTCCGAGGGTGCCTCCGTCACACCCACGTAGTTGTTGAGGCTTTTGGACATCTTCTGCGTGCCGTCGAGCCCCTCCAAAAGCGGCATGAGAAAGACAACCTGTTCAGGCATGCCTTCTTCGCGTTGCAAGTCTCTTCCAACGAGTATATTAAATAGCTGGTCTGTACCGCCCATCTCCACGTCGGCCTTGACCATCACCGAATCCCATCCCTGGATGATAGGGTACTGGATTTCATGCAGGCGGATCGAGTCGCCCCGCTCCAGTCGGGAGCGAAAATCCTCACGGTGAAGCATTTGTTGCAGCGTAACGCGGCTGTTCAGGCGGATGATCTGTTCGAAATTCATCATCTCAAACCACTCGCCGTTGAAAACAGTGCGCGTTTTCTCCGGGTCCAAAATTTTGAAGGCCTGCTGCCGGAATGTTTCCGCATTGGCCATGATGGTGTCGTGCGAAAGCTGGGGACGCGTTTTGGAACGGCCGGAAGGATCCCCGATCATGGCGGTGAAGTCGCCGATGATTAGAATGGCCTGATGGCCGAGGTCTTGAAACTGCCTCAGTTTTTGCAGGCAGACGGTGAACCCCAGATGAATGTCGGGAGCGGTAGGGTCCACGCCCAGCTTGATGTGCAGGGGGCGTCCCAAGCGGAGTTTGGAAAGCAGTTCGTCCTCGGATAAGATCTGCGCGGAACCGCGCTTGAGCAGGGCGAGTTGTTCTTCAGCGGGAAGCATGGCAGTGGGGTGGGGCACTTTCGAAAACGGAATGCGGGGACGGCGTGTGCGAAGGGTTCGAGGCGTTTTAGGGCAGGTCAATCCGTTTTGTGGACCGGTGCGGGCGGGCCATACTGCGGGACGGCCCTCTGGCGGATTACAAACCAGAGCGCGATGGCCGCCAAAAGACTCAACAAGAGTGTGATCGGATGTTCAGTCAGCGGGCGTTTCATTTTGGGGGAGCGCAAGCAGGTTTCCAAGGCGGGCGCGGAAGGTTTCCGGATCAAAGCCGCGCTCTATTTCACCCCGGTGGCAGAGCGAGACGGTGCCGGTTTCTTCGCTCACAACGACCACGATGGCATCGGTGGTGTCACTCAGGCCCAGAGCGGAACGGTGTCGCAAGCCGAGGTTGCGGTCCACATCGGTGCGCTCCGTGAGCGGAAGAATGCAAGCGGCTGCCACAAAGCGGTCGTCGCGCACCAGCAACGCCCCGTCATGCAGCGGGGTTTTATGTTGAAAAATTGAGGCGCCGAGTTCCACGCTGACTTTTCCATCAATCAACACGCCGGATTCGGCCCAGTCGCCGAGGGGAACATCGCGTTCGATGGCGATGCTTCCACCCAGCTGGCGGTTGGCCAGTTCGAAGGCGAGCTCGGCCAGGAGTTGGACGGTTTGCACGCTGTGTTGTGTGCTGGAAAACAAGCGGTTGCTTCCGAGGGAAGCCGCCACGCGGCGCAGCTCGGGTTGAAAAATCACAATCAGCGCGAAGAGCGAAAGCGCGGCAAGATTGCGCAGCAACCAGTCCAGCACCGGAAGCTGCAAAAGCTCGGATGCCAGCATCAAACTCACACCCCCCATGAGCACTCCCACCAACAGCGGAAATCCCCGGGTTGGAGCAAAGCGCATCCACGCCTGGTGCAGTGCAAACCACAACAACCCGATCTCCACAGCATCCCGCCAGTGGAAGCGGACGAATTCGATAAGCGATTCGGCGCTCATGCGGCGGAGGAGGGAAGTGCGGGTACCGCAGTTCGGCGGCCCGCATCGCGGATTGCCGCCCGGATGCGCAGGGCGGCCGCGTTCGGCGCCACATCGTGCACGCGCAAAACGCCGACCTGCTGGTCGAAGGCATATGAACTCAATGCGATCGTCGGCCACAGTCGCGAGTCCATCTCCTCACAGCCAGTCGCCCGCGCAAGAAAAGACTTGCGGGAGACTCCCAGCACCAGCGGGCGCTCCCGCACGCACAGCGCACCAAGGTCACGCAGAAGCAAAAGGTTGTGATCCGCCGTTTTTCCAAAACCAATCCCGGGATCAAAAAGAAGCTGCTCCTCCCGCACCCCGTCGCCGAGGCAGACGTGAAGGGCCTGCTCGAAAAAGGCGCGCACCTCCCCGACGACGTCCGCGTAAACAGGCGCTTTTTGCATGGTCGCCGGACTCCCCTGCATATGCATGCAAATCGCCCCGGCTCCCGTGTGTGCCAGCACGCCGCGCATGGCGGGCAGCCGAAGCCCGCCCACGTCGTTGAGGATTGCAGCCCCCGCATCAATGGCCTTCGCAGCAACAGCGGGTTTGGCCGTGTCCACCGAAAGCAGCACCCCGGGCACATCCCGCAGCCCCTCAATCACCGGCAGAATGCGCCGCAATTCCTCGGACTCCTCCACCGGCGCGGCACCCGGACGGGAGGATTCCCCCCCGATGTCCAAAATGGCGGCCCCCTCCCGGGCCAGGGCCAGACCATGCGCGATGGCATCATCGCAGCGCATCCAGCGGCCGCCGTCGGAAAACGAATCCGGAGTCACGTTCACGATGCCCATCAGCAGCGGGGTGTCCGGCAGATCGAGCGTGTGACGTGCGGTTTTCCAGGGCATGAATCAGGAGCGTGTGCGTTGAGAAAGAAGGCGGTGTGGTCTACTCTAGGTTCCATGCCGCCCGCAACCTCCCCGCTGGATTCCCCGCAAAATTCTTCGACCCAGGACTCCAATCCGTACGAGACCGACAGCAGCCTGCGGGAATATCTTCTGTTTCACTACGCGACCGCCACCGAGGTGCTCCCCCATGCAGGCGGCCCGCACGACGCGCTCGAGTTTGCAGTGCGTTGTGTGCGCGATACCGTGGATGCCAGCCGAATGAGCACTGGCGCGCGCGCACTCGATCTCGGATGCGCGGTGGGCCGCTCCAGTTACGAGCTCGCGCGGCATTGCTCGGAGGTGGTCGGCATCGATTATTCCGCGCGCTTCATAGCCGCCGCGGAGACAATCCGCCGCGAGGGTGCGCTCCCCTACGACTCGCTTGAGGAAGGCAGTCGTTTTGCGCGACGAATCGCCGTGCGTCCTTCGGATGTGGATTTTCAACGGATCCGTTTTCAAACCGGCGATGCCATGCGCCTGCCCCGGGAACTCGGTGTTTTTGACGTGGTTTTGATGGCCAACTTGATCGACCGACTCAGCGATCCAGCGGCGGCTTTGCGCGCCATGCGTCAGTTCGTGGTTCCCGGGGGACAGTTGGTGGTGACGTCGCCCTACACGTGGATGGAGCAATACACGCCTCGCAACCGCTGGTTGTGCAGCGTCTCCGATGACGCGGAACACTCCAGCCTCGCGGGTCTTCGGAAGGTTCTCGGATCCGCGTTTGAACTCCGGCGAACCCTAGACCTGCCCCTGCTCATCCGGGAGCACGCCCGCAAATATCAGTGGAGCGTTGCCCAGGCCAGTTGTTGGGTGCGGAGCGATCAGTAAGCCAATGTTTCCGCGGAAGGATCCCGCGTTTAAACATCTCTAAATCACTTCTTTGCGGTGAATCCAAATCGAATTCACCAAGCCCAGGCCCAGCATAATGGTGAGCAGAAAGGTGCCTCCGTACGAAACCAGGGGCAGGGGAAGCCCCGTGATGGGCATGATGGCGATGGTCATCCCGATGTTCTGATACACGTGAAAGAAAATCTGCGCCGTGAATCCGGCGGCGATCATCAGTCCAAAATTGTCGTTGGATTTGTGCGCGCAAAAAAGGCACGCCAGCAAAAGCAGCGTGTAGGCGCCGATCAGGGTGACGCCCCCCACAAACCCCCATTGTTCGCCGATGGCCGTGAAAATGTAATCGGTGTGCACCGTCGTGCCCGGCACAAACCCCTGTTCAATTTGCGTTCCCGTGGCCTTGAATCCCTTGCCCGCAAATCCCCCGGACCCAATCGCAATCAGCGCCTGATTAATCGCGTAGCTCGAGCCCTGCGGATCGATTTCCGGATCCATGAACGTCACCAGTCGTTTGCGCTGGTAGTCTTTGAGTCCAAAGTTGATCACCAAGGGAAGCAGGGATGCCCCCACAAGCAGGACCGCCGCGAGGTAACGGCGCGGTATGCCGCCCACGAAAAGCATGGCCAGCATAACCGGAATCCACACCAGGGTCATTCCGAAATCCGGTTGCTTGAGTGTCAGAAGCATCGGGCCGCCCACGATGGATCCAACCGAAACCAGTTTGAGCGCTGGATGCATGCGGCCGAACTGGCTTAAGAAGAGACCGACGGTCAGAATCCCCGCCACCACCGCAAGCTGGGAGGGCTGAAACGTCCCCACACCCGGCAGACGCAGCCAGCACTTCGCCCCTCCATGCTCCTGTCCCAGGGGCGTGTAGGTTAGCGCGATCAGCAGGATGCTCAACGCATAAAGCGGCACCGCCGCAATTCGCGCCCACCGGTAATGCAGCAGACTCACCGCGAAAAACAGCGCCAGACTCACCAGCACCCACACGATCTGTTTTTCCCAGTACTCGTTGGTTCGAAAATACGTCGCGCTATAGACCGCCACGACCCCAAAGAACGAAAGCAGCACGCTGATGCTGACAATCAGCCAATTCATCCCAAGCAGCTTCCGAAGCAGGGGCGTCATGTGCCAAAAAAAGTTCCAGCCACGTTCAGCATCTTGGCTTCTCGTATCCGGCGGCTACGCAAATTTCGGCACCGCCCCCAGCAGCTTCCGCGTATACTCGTGCTGCGGATTTTCATAGATCTGATGCGCTGGCGCTGACTCCACAATCTTGCCCCGGTACATTACCAAAACGTGGTCGCTAATGTGCTCCACCACCGCCAGATCATGGGCGATGAAGAGATAGGACAGCCCGAGTTGTTCCTGCAAATCCTGCAGCAGGTTGACGATCTGCGCCTGCACACTCACATCCAGCGCGCTCACCGGTTCGTCACATACGATAAACGCCGGCTCCACGGCCAGTGCGCGCGCAATCCCGATCCGCTGACGCTGGCCGCCGGAAAATTCGTGCGGATACCGCTCCGCCATCGCGGCCTTCAAACCCACCTGCTCCAGCAACTGCGAAACCCGGGCGGCGCGATCCCGCGAACTCATCTCCGGAAAGTGAATCTCAAGGGCCTCGCCCACAATCTGCCGCACCGAATGGCGCGGATTGAGCGATCCAAACGGATCCTGAAAAATCATCTGCATGCGCCGGCGCAACGGCCGGAAAGCGGATTCGGACAGAGGCAGAACATCCCGCCCTTCGTACAAAACCTCGCCGGCCGTGGCTGGAATCAGTTTGAGAAGTGTTTTTCCAATCGTGGATTTGCCCGAACCGCTCTCGCCAACCAGACCCACCGTCTGGCCTTTCTCGATGCTGAAACTCACGCCGTCCACGGCGCGTACGTCGTCAATGTGCCGGCGTAAAATACCGGAGCGTACCGGAAAATACGTTTTAAGATTGCGGACTTCGAGCAGTGCCATGGTGTGGGTGATGCGGGGTTGGAATGTTTATGCCCCCTTGAGAAAGCTTGTCAGCGGACTGGTGGCTGCGGCCTGCGCCGTGGCCGGGGCCAACCCGAGCAAATGTGCCTCGCGTCCCGCCTCAACCGCTTGTCGGAAGGCGCGTGCCATGCGGGCAGGATCCGCGGCCACCGCGATGGCCGTGTTCACCAGCACCGCAGCAGCCCCCATCTCGAGCGCCTCGGCAGCCTGGCTCGGTGCGCCGATCCCCGCATCCACAACCACCGGAACACTACATTGTTCCAGAATGATTTCGATCTGATCCCGCGTCCGCAATCCGCGGTTGCTTCCAATCGGAGCCCCGAGGGGCATGACCGTCACCGTGCCAATGTCTTCCAAACGGCGCGCCAAAACGGGATCTGCGTTGATGTAGGGCAGCACTTTGAATCCCTCTTTGACGAGCACCTCCGCAGCTTTGAGCGTCTCCACCGGGTCCGGAAGCAGGTAGCGGGGGTCGGGATGGATCTCGAGTTTCACCCAGTCCGAGATTCCCGCGGCGCGCGCCAGTCGCGCCAACCGCACCGCCTCCTCCGCATTCATGGCGCCACTGGTGTTGGGCAGCAGCAGATACCGCGCGGGATCAATGAACTCCAAAATGTTTGCAAACGGGTCCCTCGATCCCGACAGGTCCGCTCGGCGCAGCGCCACGGTGACGATTTCGGTTCCGCTCGCCTCCAGAGCAGAAGCCATGCTCGCGTTGGAGGGAAACTTTCCCGTGCCCAAAAGAAGCCGCGAATGAAAGCAGCGGCCCGCAATCGTGAGTGGGTCGTGGGTGGTCGACATGAGCGCCCGCGACCGTACGCGAAGAGGAGTGGGTTTTCTAGTGTCCTTTCTATCCGCCGCGCGGTGCGGGCGGATCGCTCGGTGCGCGGACACGGTTGCGCCCTGCACGTTCGGCCCGCAGAGAGGCCCGCAGAGAGGCCCGGTGCCGGCGGAGGGCAGGCCTGCGGGGGAGGGCGGGCGAAAGTGTGTTTTTGGGAAGATTTCCCGTGCTGGGTGGTAGCATGGAACAAAAGTCCAAGAAAAGGGCTTGAGGCAGATAGTTCGTGTACACACCATCGGCTGTGCCCCTCTTCCCCACCCCGCCCATGCACCACGCCCTCCGCTTCCTCCTGCCCGTTTCCCTCCTCTGCCTGCCGCTCCACGCCGCGGACAAAAAGGACGCCAAAAAGAAAAAAAACGCGGCACCCGCGGAATCTTCGAAGGAAACCGCCTCCAAAAACGCCGCGGATTCCTCCTCCAAAACTGCACCCGCCGGGACGCAGGGGTGGCTCGAATGGCGCGGCCCCTTCCAAACCGGGACAACCTCCGAAACCGGATTGCCCGCCCAGGTCGATGCGAAGAGCGCGCTCTGGAGCGTGGACTTTCCAGGACAGTCCACGCCGGTGATTCACAAGGGGCGCCTCTACATCAACGGCTATATCGGTGAGGGCAAGGACCTCCAGGAAGTCGTTACCTGCTTTGATGCGGAAACGGGTGAACAAATCTGGCAGCATCGCTTCAACGACTTTCTGAGCGACACGATTTACCTGCGCTACTCCACTTCGAGCCCGACGGTGGATGCGGAAACGGGCAACGTGTATGTGCAGGGAACGCAGGGGTTGTTCAGTTGTTTTAATTCCGAGGGCAAACTCCTCTGGCAGCACTCCATGATGGAGCAATTCGGGCGTCTGACCTTCCCGAACTCGCGCACCGCTTCCCCGCGCATTGATCGCGAACTGGTGATCACGCGCGGTATCACCTCCAACTGGGGCGCCCACGGCGCCGCAGGAGACCGCTTTTATGCTTTCGACAAGCGCACGGGCGAACTCGTTTGGACCAGCGCACCCGGTGAGCGTCCGCAGGACAACACGTTTTCCCAGCCGCTGCTTACGTGGATGGACGGAAAGCGCGTGCTCATCTCTGCAGGCGGGGATTCGACCATCGTCGGCATCAATGCACGTACCGGGGATCCGATCTTCCGATTCCCTGCGGCCAAGGCGGGCGCCAAGGGAGGCATCAATGCGGCTATTGTGCGCTATAAGGACACGCTGATTGTCTCCCATGAGTCGGAAAATCTCGACTCGAGCGAAGTGGGCCGCGCCGCCGCATTCAAGCTGCCCTTGGGTGCAAAGTCCCCCGAGCCCGGCAAACCTCAGGTGTTCGAACCCGCGCAGCTTGAAATCTGGCGCAACCCCCTCGGTAATCTCGCGAGTTCCCCCTGCTTGGTGGGTGACAAGTTTTATCTCGTCACGGGAACCGGCGAACTGGCGTCCGTGGATGTGCAGACCGGCAAAATTCTCTGGCGTAAAAAGCTGGCAGCCGAGCAGCGCCAGAGCTCGCCCCTGTACGGGGACGGCAAACTTTACGTCGCCATGTACATCGCCGACGCGTCCGCAGCGGTAAAAGCAGGGGAAGGCGCCGACACCGGCGGCAACGGCGAGTTGCTTGTGTTGAAACCCGGAGCAACCGACGCGGAAATCCTCTCGCGCACCCTCCTCGAGGGACGTTGCTACGGTTCGCCCGTGGCATTCAACGGAAAGCTTTATGTGCAGACAGACCGCAAGCTGTACTGCTTCGGAAAGGCGGGGAATAACGCCTCCGTGGCGAAGGTGGCCGCGGACGACGGCTGGGGCGCGGTGAAGCCGGGAGCGCTGGCCCGCTTGCAGGTCGTTCCGAGCGAACTGCTTTTGAAGCCTGGCGAAACCCGCCCGGTACGCGTACGCGGTCTCGATGCGAACGGCTACACGGTGCGCGAAAACATCGATCCGGCGGAACTCAAATTCGAGAGCTACGTGCCTCCCACCGCGCTGGTCAAAGCCAAGATGCGCGGAGCCTTTGATGCCAACGGCCGCCTGGTGGCCGATGCGGATCCCGTTCCAAGCGCCGGCGCTTATCAAGCAACGCTCGGGGAAGTCTCCGGAATCATGCGGGCGAAGGTTCTGCCCGACCTGCCGGTTTCCTTTGATTTCGAAAACTTCGAACTCACCCTCAGCACGGATCAACCCCCGGCTCCCGCCATCCCCAACACCCTCGAGCCGCCTACGCCCTTTGCGTATCCACCGCTGGCGTGGAATGCCGCGCGGTTCCGGTTTGAAGTGCGTCAGGCACCCGGCGAGGGAGGCACCAAGGCGCTGTGCAAAACCATTGAAAACAAGCTGTTCCAGCGGGGGCAGATCTTCTTTGGACGCCCCGAGGCGCATGCCTACACGGTCACCGCAGAAGTCATGTCCGAAGGGAACAAACGCAAAATGAGCGAGGTGGGTGTCATAAACCAACGCTATTTGGTGGTACTCAAGGGCAACTCCCAGCAACTGGAGGTCAGTTCTAATCAGGAGCGCCTGCGCGAATCAGTTCCCTTCGCGTGGTCGCCCAACCAGTGGTACTCCCTCAAGACCCGCGTGGATGTCGCTTCCGACGGTTCCGGCGTGGTGCGCGCGAAGGCGTGGCGCAAAGGCGACCCCGAGCCCGATGCATGGACCATCGAAGTGGACCATCGCTCCGCCCACGCGAACGGCGCTCCGGGCTTGTTTGCATTCACTCCGCAGGAACAGCGCGCGTGGATCGACAACATCACGGTCACCCCCAACGCCCAGTAATTCCCCTTCCCTCAACCTCCAAAATTCCGTCTCCATGAAATCCCTCCGCTCTTCCACCCGGATGGCCGGCAGCCTGCTGCTCGGCCTTTTGTCTCCCGCTGCATTCGTCACGGCCGCCGACTGGGCCCAGTGGGGAGGTGCCGACCCCGGCCGGAACATGTACAGCCCGGTCAAAGGCCTGCCCGCCCAAATCACACCCGGGAAATTCAAACCCAATTCCGAGGAAATCGACATCGCCACGACAAAAAACGTGAAGTGGATCGCGAAGCTCGGCTCGCAGTCTTACGGCAATCCGGTTGTTTCGCAGGGCGTGACGCTGGTGGGAACCAACAATGCCTCTCCGCGTGACAAACGCTTTCAGGACGACAAGTCTATCCTTTACGCGCTCAAGGAGTCCGACGGCTCTTTGATCTGGCAGCTTACGGTGCCCAAGCTCGCCTCGGGCAAGGTCAACGACTGGGAATACCTTGGCATTCTTGCCTCGCCCTGCGTGGAGGGGGACCGTGTGTATGTCGTTACCAGCCGCTGTGAGGTGCTTTGTCTGGATCTGCACGGGCAGGCTAACGGAAATCAGGGGCCTTTCATGGATGAAGGGCAGTACATGGTTGGACCAGGAAAACCCAAACTGGAAGTCCTGCCCACCGACGCCGACATCATCTGGCGCTATGACATGATGGACGAACTGGGTGTGTTTCCGCACAACGCCTCCAATTGTTCCGTGATCATTGACGGCGACACCATTTTCGTCTGCACATCCAACGGGCAGGATTGGACGCACGTGAACATTCCTTCCCCGCAGTCTCCGTCCTTCATCGCACTGAACAAGAAGACCGGGGAACTTGTCGGCGAGGACAATGCCGGCATCGGGCCTCGCATCCTCCACGGTCAATGGACTTCCCCTTCCATCGGGGTGGTGAACGGCAAGAAGCAGGTGTTTTTTGGAGGAGGGGACGGGGTGCTGTACGCCCTCGATACGACTCCGGTGAAGGAGGGGGACACCAGCTTCCTCAAAAAGGTGTGGTGGTTTGATTGCGTTCCGCCCGAGTACAAAAAGGACAAAAACGGCAAAGCCATCAAATATCCAGCGGCGGAAGGCCCAAGCGAGATCAACGCAACGCCCGTCTTCTACAAAGGCAAGGTGTTTGTGGCGATCGGACAGGACCCGGAACACGGGGAAGGCGTGGGGCGTCTGGTGTGCGTGGATCCCACAAAGACCGGGGACGTTACCGCCTCCGCTTTGGTGTGGGATTACAAGGGAATCAAGCGTTCTATTTCCACGGTTTCCATCGATCCGGAAAACGGCCTTCTATTTGTTGCGGACTTCTCGGGATTCGTGCATTGCCTCGACGCGGACACAGGCAAGGTCAACTGGGTGCATGACATGCAGGCCCACATGTGGGGCTCCACCTTTGTTGCGGACGGCAAGGTGTATGTCGGAGACGAGGACGGCGACTTCGTGGTGCTGGCTTCTTCCAAAGAAAAGAAAATTCTCAGCGAGTGCAATTTGGGAGCCCCGATATTCTCAACGCCGATTGTAGCCAACGGCCTGATGTACGTCGCTTCGCAGACGCACCTCTTTGTGGTGGGAGAAGGCATCAAAGCCATCGAAACCACCGTCAAACCCTAGCCACGCCGCATGCATTGCGTGCGCAGAACTGGCCCCCGCAGGGGTGACCCCTGCGCACGCGTTCCCGGGCTTGCGCAGGTGTCCAGCGCCCATCCTTCACTTCCATGAGCAACTCTCCTGCAGCCATTGATGCCCGGACTCGGATCATCGTTCTAGTGATTGCGAGCATCGGCTTTTTGTTCGACACCTACGAACTGCTGATGACGCCTTTGGTGGGTGTCCCGGCCATAGCCGAATTGCTCGGTTTGCCGCCCAACAACCCCATTGTCACCGACTGGACCGGGCGCATGCTGTGGATTTCCGCTCTGAGCGGTGGCACCTTCGGGCTCATGGGGGGCTGGCTCATCGACCGTTTCGGACGCAAACGGATCATGGCGCTGAGCATCTTCCTGTATTCCTTCTCGCCCTGCGCAGCGGGATTTTCCTCCTCGCTGCCCGTGTTTGTCTTCTTTCGAAGCCTTACGTTTGTAGGGGTTTGCATTGAATTTATTGCCGCAATCACATGGCTCGCTGAACTTTTCGAAGACCGCAAGCAGCGCGAATTCGCACTGGGATTCACGCAGGCATTCGCGTCCCTCGGTGGAATCCTCGTTACCGCCGTGAACGGCTGGATTGTGGCGCATGCGATGGAACTGCCCACGCTGCCGATACCGGACATTTTTAACGCGCACGCCTCCTGGCGATACACGTTGATGACGGGCCTGCTCCCGGCGCTTCCCATCGCGCTACT
>JBILWF010000006.1:0-15945 GCA_044370075.1 Chthoniobacteraceae bacterium
CACGCGGATGGAGCGGCCGCAGACTTTTTCGCAGGTGGCGATGATTTCGCGCACCGAGGTGCCGCCGCCCGTGCCGAGGTTGTATTTCGCCGAGGCGGGAGCCTGCAGCGCCAGCATGTGGGCCTGAGCGAGATCTACAATGTGGATGTAGTCCCGGATGCACGTCCCGTCGGGGGTTTCGTAATCGGTGCCGAAAATGGAAACGTGCTCCTTTTTGCCGAGGGCGACCCTGAGCACGTTGGGGATGAGGTGGGTTTCAATGCGGTGATCCTCGCCGAAGCGGGTGCTTGCACCGGCGGCGTTGAAGTAGCGCAGGGCGACATGCCGGATGCCGTGGATCTGGTCGTACCAGCGCAGCATTTGCTCGAAGATGAGTTTGGATTCGCCGTAGGGGTTGATGGGTTTTTGGGCAAAGGTCTCGTCGATGGGCACGCGCTCGGGTGTGCCAAAGGTTGCGCAAGTTGAGGAGAAGACGATTTTGTGAACGCCGGCGGCGACCATCGCCTCCAGCAGGTTCAGGCCGCCGGTGACATTGTTGCGGAAATATTTCGTGGGGTTGGTCATGGATTCGCCCACGAGCGCGTTGGCGGCAAAGTGCATGACGGCGTCAGCTCCGGATTTTCCGAGCGCCTGCTGCAGCGCGGGCGCATCGAGCAGGTCGCCCTCCGCAAGGTCCGCGCGCGGGTCCACGGCGGAGCGGTGCCCCTCGGAAAAATTATCAAACACCGTCACCGCATGCCCCGCGTTGAGGAGTTCCTCCACGCAAATGCTGCCGATGTAGCCCGCACCACCCGTTACAAAAATTCTCATATTTTTGAAAAATGCTCCAATACCCGAAACGGGAGCGCAAACCGGAAAGAGCGGTGTTTTTTGAATGCAGGGCGAGTTTTTGATTTTCGGGACAAAACAATTCTCGCGGGACGGGCGTGGATGGCTTAGAGGGAATTGAAAGCAACCTATGATTCTCCGCACGATCACCCACAGCATCTTGTTGGCGGCTCTCGCCATGAGCACAACATCTTGTTCCCTTTTCAAAAAGAAGAAGAAGACCGATGGCGTTTATGCCAGTGATTCGGATTTCATCCAAGGCAGCAGCGTCGGGGGCGGTGCCGGCGGTCTGGGAACCCCCCTGCCCGAGCGCTCGGAAGGCAGTTCTTTCATGTCCGGAAGCGTGGATCGCCGGCGCTTTTCGCCCGTCCACTTTGGCTTTGACAGCTACACGGTGAGTGCGGCCGAACAGGGCAAGGTCGCGGAGGTGGCCTCCAGTCTTCGCGGTTCGAGCGACTCCGTGATTTTAGCAGGATTCACCGACGAACGCGGAACGGCCGAGTATAACCGCGGGCTGGGAGAGCGGCGTGCCCAGGCGGTACGCCAGGCCCTGATTGAAAAAGGACTGCCCGCCGCGCGGATCCAGACGGTGAGTTTTGGCGCGGAAATGCCCGTGGATTCGGCCTCCAATGAAAGCGCGTGGGCTAAGAATCGCCGCGCGGAATTCGGCGTGTCCAAGTAGCGGCACATCGCGGACAAGCAGGCGGACGGCGCATGAGCCCGCCACAGCCTGGCAAAAAACAATGCCTCCGGAGTCCCCGGGGGCGTTTTGTTTTGTGAGGATGCAGAGGCGACGTTTTTCAACGCGGCCTTAGTTCTCGGAGAACGCAAAAAGATGTTTGTCGGTCCGCACGTAGAGCACACCGTCGAGGATGGCGGGAGAGGCAAAAATGGGGGCCTTCAAATCGTTGCGGGCAAGAACGCCCAGCGCGTCGGATGCGGCGTCCAGTACAAGCACTACGCCGCGCTGCGAGGGAAGGTAGATGCGGCCCGCGGCAGCGGTGGCCGAGCCGTAGTAATCGCCCGCGGCGTCCACGCGCTGTCCTTGGTAGACGGGTTTTCCACTGGCAGCCTCGTAGCAGGAAAACAAGCCGCCGTTTTTCATGGTGAAAACGCGTCCCTTGTACGCGAGGGGAGACGACACGTAGGGAAGCTGTTTGCTGATCTGCCAGACGACATGGGTTTCGGTGATGTCGCCGCGGCCGCCGGGGCGTATGGCAAAAAGCTGGTTGGTCGCGCGGGCGAACATGCCGCGCATGAAATCGTATTCATCGGCTGTTACGCGGCCGTCCTTGTCGGCATCGATTTGGGAGAAGCGGTCCTTGACTTTGCCCGGCGGAAATTCATCGAGCGTGAGGATGCCGTCGCCGTTTTTGTCCTGCGCGGCGGAGAAGGCGGCGAAGGGTTCCATTTCGACGCGGTCTTCGTCATCGCCGCCTATGTTCCAGCTGGAGACCAGCAGCAGATCTCCCTCGGCAACCGGGCTTGCGTTGGCCACGCGCGCCATGCCGCGCGCAGACCAGAGTTGCCTGCCGGTTTGCACGTCGTAACTGCGCAGCCAGATGGAGCCGGGCACCACCAGTTCCTCTCCACCCGAATGGCGCCAGAGGAGGGGAGTCGCAAAGCCGCGGCGGAATTCGCGGCGGTCGACCCGCCAGAGTTCTTCGCCGGTCTCGGGAGAGAAGGCGGCCAGGTAACCGCCCACATCCTGGTCGGCCACGTGAATGAGTTTGCCCCCGGCGAGAATCGGGGAGGCGCTGGTGCCGAACTCCACCACGGGTGCGGGCAGGGGTTTTTGCCACAGCAGGTTTCCATCCCAGTCGTAGGCTAGCAGGCCGTAGGAGCCAAAGGAGACAAAGAGCCGTTTGCCGTCGGTGCAGGGCGTGGGGGAGGCAGGGCTGCCGATGCGGTGGGTGGGCTCTATTTTGTTTGCAGGGGCGGCCCGGCGCCACAGCTCGCGGCCATCGCGCAGGGACAGGCAAACGGTCACCAGCTGGCCGTCCGTGAGGCCTGTGAGCGCGACTTTGTCGCCGTAAATGCAGGGCGAGGAATGGCCGGAGGGCACCTCCACCTTCCAGCGAACGTGGGTTTGTTCGTCAAACGAAACAGGCGGGTGGCCCGAACCGACGGGGGGGGGGGGCCCCCGGGCGCGCGCAGCGCCGGGAGCAGGGGCGCGAGCGGGAAGATTAAACCTGCTTTTTGCCAAACTCCGTGCCGCGCGCATCGATGAGTTTTGCGACGAAACCCGTGTCGTAGCTGCCGCGCACGAAGTCGGGATCGTGCATGATGGCCTGTTGGAAGGGGATGGTCGTTTTGATGCCGCGGATGATATATTCGCTCAGGGCGCGCCGCATGCGGGCGATCGCGTTCTCGCGCGACGTGCCCATGGCGATCACCTTGGCGATCATCGAGTCGTAGTGAGGCGGCACCGTGTACCCGGTGTAGGCGTGGGAATCGATGCGCACGCCGCGGCCGCCTGGGGCGTAGTAGAGCTCGAGCTTGCCCGGGCAGGGCGCGAAATTGTGGAAGGGATCCTCGGCATTTACGCGGCACTCGATGGCGTGGTATTTGCGCTTTGCCTCCCGGACGTAGTGCGAAAGTGGTTCCCCCGCAGCAATTTTGATCTGCTCTTTGACCAGGTCGATGCCGTACGCCTCCTCGGTGATGCAATGCTCCACCTGGATGCGCGTGTTCATCTCCATGAAGTAAAAGTTGCCCTTGTTATCCACGAGAAACTCCATCGTACCCGCTCCCTCGTAGTCAACCGACCGTGCAAGCCGCACGGAGGCCTCCCCCATACGTTCCCGCAGATCGTCGGTCATCAGCGGGCTGGGACATTCCTCGATGATCTTTTGGTTGCGGCGCTGCATCGAGCAGTCGCGCTCGCCGATGTGCACCACGCTGCCGTGGCTGTCGGCCATCACCTGAAATTCAATGTGGTGCGGGTTTTCGATGAGCTTTTCGATGTAAACCCCCGGGTTCCCGAACGCCTTCTCCGCCTCCATGCGCGCGCCGTGAAAGCCTTGAACCAGCGACCCGTCGTTGTGGGCGGGGCGCATTCCACGTCCACCGCCTCCTGCAACGGCCTTGATCATCACCGGATACCCGATTTCGCGCGCAAGGCGCAGGGCTTCCTTCTCGTTTTCCACCAAACCCTCCGAGCCCGGAGTCACCGGAACGCCCGCCGCACGAGCCGTGGCGCGGGCCACGTTTTTGTCGCCCATGGAGCGGATGGCCGAGGGGGGGGGCCCAATGAACTTGATGTTGCAGCTCGCACAGACCTCCGCGAAATGCGCGTTTTCAGCCAGGAATCCGTATCCCGGATGAATGGCGTCCACATTGCCGATTTCCGCGGCGGAAATGATGCGGTCGATTTTGAGATAGGACTGCGCGCTGGGAGCCGGTCCGATGCACACGGCCTGGTCGGCCAGTTGCACATGCAGGGAGTCCACATCCGCCTCGGAATATACGGCGAGCGTTTTGATACCCAGTTCCTTACAGGCGCGAATCACGCGCAGGGCGATTTCTCCGCGGTTGGCGATCAGAACCTTGTTGAACATGGGAAAAGAGAAAGGGAATCCCGGAGCGGACGCGGGAGGCGGTGCGTGTCCGGAGGGCGGGTTTACCGGATCCGGAACAGGGGCTGTCCGTACTGCACTGGCTTGCCGTTTTCGGCGAGCACTTCGGTGATGATGCCGGAGACTTCGGCTTTGATTTCGTTCATCACCTTCATGGCTTCGATGATGCAGATGGTGGTGTCCGCGGTGATCTGCTGTCCCACGGCGACGAACGGCGCGGCGTCCGGGGAAGGCGCGGAGTAAAAAGTGCCGACCATGGGCGAGGGAATTTCCTTTCCTTCGCTGGAGGGGAGGGGCGCCGGGGCGGGAGCTGCCGCCGGGGTGCCCGCGGGAGCGGCAGCGTGTAGGACGGTCTGGACGGCGGGCGTCGCATAGGGAGCGGCGGCAAGCACCGACTGGATTTCTCCGCCGCGTTTCAAAGTGATTTTAAATCCTTCCTGTTCGAGGGAGAATTCCGAGAGATCGTTTTTCCGGATCAGAGCGATGAGCTCTTTGATGTCTTTAAGTTCCAAGGTAGGTGCCTCCGGTTTCAAAGGTGAAGCGCAGAAAGGTAGCGGCGCCCCGAGGGAGGGTCAAGCGGGGTCGGGGAGGTGCCCAGTGAAAGCCTGAGCGTTGCTGTGCTCCGCACGCGTTACGCGAGCAGTTCGGTGATGACACGGCGTTCCTCAACGCCTGTGAGGCGCTGGTCGAGCCCCTGAAACTTGAAGGTAAAGCGCCGGTGGTCGATGCCCATGAGGTGCAGGATTGTGGCGTTCAGCTCGTTGAGGTGCACCGGATCCTGCGCGACATTGTAGCTGAAGTCGTCGGTTTCGCCAAAGCTGATGCCGCCCCGGACTCCGGCACCTGCCATCCACATGGTGAAGCAGCGCGGATGGTGGTCCCGTCCGTAGTTGGTTTGTGAGAGCGTGCCCTGGGAATACACGGTGCGTCCGAATTCGCCGCCCCACACCACCAGGGTGTCGTCGAGGAGTCCGCGTGATTTTAGGTCGAGCAGAAGTCCCGCGCAGGCGCGGTCGGTTTGCTGGCACTGGCGGGCGAGGTCCTTTGGCAGGTTGTTGTGCTGGTCCCAGCCGCGATGGAGGATTTGAACCACGCGCACGCCGCGCTCGATCATGCGGCGCGCAAGCAGTGCGCTGTGCGCGAAGGTGCCGGCGTCTTTTGCATCCGGTCCGTAGAGGTCCCAGGTGGCGGGGGATTCCCGGGAGAGGTCGACGAGTTCAGGAACGCTCGCCTGCATGCGGAAGGCCATTTCGTACTGGGCTGTGCGCGTGAGCGTTTCAGGGTCGCCGAGTTGGCTGAAGGTGTTTGCGTTGAGCTTGTCGAGCGTGTCCAAAAGGAGGCGCCGGTCGGCGGCACCGACCCCCGGGGGGTTTTGAATGTAGAGAACCGGATCACCCGAAGAGCGCAGTGCAACGCCGGTGTGGCGCGTGGGGAGGAACCCGCTGCTCCACATCCGCGTGAACAGGGCTTGGCCGCCGGCGCTGCGCGGAGTGAGCACCACGAAGGAGGGCAGATCGTCGCTCTCGCTCCCCAAACCGTAACTGAGCCACGAGCCGATGCTGGGTTTGCCGGGAATTTCGCTGCCGGTCATTACAAAGGTGCAGGCGGGGTCGTGGTTGATCGCGCTGGTGCTTACCGACTTGATGACGGCGAGGTCATCGACGACTTGAGCCGTGTAGGGCAGCAGTTCACTCACCCAGCGCCCGCAGCTGCCGTGTTGGGAGAATTTGAAAAGACTGGGTGCCACGGGAAACCGTGCCTGCCCGGAGGTCATCGTCGTGATGCGCTGGCCGTTGCGGATGCTGTCGGGTAGTTCCTTGTCGAAGTGCGCCTGAAGCTGGGGTTTGTAATCCCACATGTCCAGCTGCGACGGAGCGCCGTTCATGTGAAGGTAGATGATCCGTTTGGCCCGCGGTGTGTAGTGTGGAAAACCGGGGATGGCCGCGTGGACCTTGGAGGCGGCCGTTGCGGCGGCAAAGCCGTCGCGTGCGAGGAGGCCGGAGAGCGCGATACCGCCGACACGCAGGCCGCTCTCGCCAAAAAACTGCCGCCGGGTGAGGTGAAGAAGACGGGAGAATACGGGGTCCATGGCGTTTATTTGTTGAGCGCTTCGTCGAGGTTGAGCAGGAGGTTCGCGGTCAGGGTCCACGCGGCCAGTTCGGGTGCGGGGAGGTCGGCGGCGGGTTTGGATTCCCCGAAGGAAACGAGCTTTGCGGCGTCCTCGGTGGCGGTTTGGTAGCGGGCGCGTTGCTTCTCGAGCGTCGCGAGAACCAGGGCGGCTTCGGAGTCCGAAGGGGTGCGCCCGATGGTGAATCGCCACGCAAAGGCGAGACGTTCGCTGTCGGACTGGCCGCCTTCCTTGAGGATTCGCTGCGCGAAGTTGCGCGCGGCCTCGACGTGCTGGATGTCATTCAGCAAAACAAGCGCCTGCAGGGGGGTGTTGCTGCGTTCGCGGCGCAGGCAGAAGCTTTCGCGCGCCGGGGCGTCGAAGGTGGTCATGGAGGGCGGCGGGGCCGTGCGTTTCCAGAACGTGTAAAGACTGCGCCGGTAGAGGGCGTCCCCGTTGTCCCGGATGTAGCGCGCCGTGTTGCTGCCCGAGAACCCGACCGGTTCCCAAATGTTGTCCGGCTGGTAGGTGCGCACGCCCTTGCCGCCGACTTTCGGGTTCAAGAGGCCCGAGACAAACAGCGCTGAATCGCGCAGCACCTCCGCGTCGAGCCGGAAGCGCGGGCCGCGTGCCAGCAGCCGGTTTTCGGGATCCTTGGCGAGAAGTTCGGGCGTGGCCGCCGCGGACTGGCGGTACGCGGCGCTGGTGACCAGCATGCGCACCAGGCGTTTGATGTCCCAGCCTTCCTCGCGAAAGGTTACTGCCAGCCAGTCGAGCAGCTCGGGATGGCTTGGAGGTTCACCCTGGGAGCCGAAGTCGTTGGTGGTTTTGACGAGGCCCACGCCGAAAAATTGCTGCCAGAAACGATTTACGCTGACCCGCGCGGTGAGCGGATTCTCCGGTGAAACCAGCCACGCAGAGAGGTCCAGCCGGTTGTACTCCTCTTTCTTCGGGAGGGGTGGGAATACTTCGGGCGTGCTCCGCGACACGGGTTCCTTTGGTTTGTCGTACTGGCCGCGCTCCATGATGTGTGCCTGCCGCGGTTTGGGCAGGTCGGCCATCACCAGCGTGGAAGGAATGGTGTTTACGAGGTCCTTCTTGCGCGCCTCGAGGGCGAGCTTCTCCGCCCGCGGGCCTTCCACCAGCTCGCGGGCCCCCTGATACTCGTTTTCAAGCCACCACGCCTTGAGACGGCCGGCTTCCTTCGCATCCCAGGTCTCGGGCTTTTTACCGCGCACAATGTTCTGCAGATCGTTGGGAAGTTCGTTGACCTTCGTGCCCTGGTTTTTCTTTTTCCAAGCCTCCCACGACCATTGCGGATCCTTCTCCGGGTGGACGTTGTGTTTGATCGCAAGCCGGTCCCAATAAACGGTCCCGTCAAACTGGGTGAAGGCAAACCCGTCGACTTTCATGCCGGGCTTGAGGCCGAGCTTTTCCGCGGGAAACTCCAGCCGCACCCAGCTTCCCGCCTCCGGGAGTTTTCCCATGGTGACCCTTTCGGGGGTACGGACTCTTCCAAAGGGAATGGCGCCTTCTTCTCCCCAGACTGCGCGGTGGTTCCATCCCCCGACGTGGAACTGCAGCATAATGGCCTTGGGCTGGTCCTCGGGATCGATCTGGCACCACACCGAGAGCATGCCTCCCGGCGGGATGGTGAACGCGGGGCCTTTCACGTAAAAGTCCTGTTCGACCCCCCTTGCTTTGCGTTTGAGGGCCCGTTGTCCGCTCTGCACCGGGCCTTGGTCGGCGGAGACAAAAGTCGTCGGGCTTCCCGAGCTTTCCACTCTGGCGCCGGCGGGGAAGGCGTCCTCAAACCAGACGCTCTCTCCGCTGATTGGCGGTGGGGGCGGGTTTTGCGTCGCCGGATCGGTGTAGTCGAGTTTGGCTATCGCCTCGAGGATGGCTTTTTGGGCTCCGTCGATGCCCTTGTCCAATTCCTTGAGCCGCTTTTCCTGTTCGGGGGAAGCGAGTGACAGAACGGGTGGCGTCAGCAGGATGTTGCCGTCCATCGCGGGATCGGCCGCGCTGTAGAAGAAGGAATACATTGAGTAGAAGTCCTTCGCGGTGATGGGATCAAATTTGTGGTCATGGCACACGGCGCATCCCGCGGTGAGGCCCATCCAGACGGCCATGGTGGTTTCTGTGCGGTCGACGGCATACCGGAAAAGCCATTCCTCGCCAATGGAGCCGCCTTCGCCCGTGGTGACGTTGCAGCGGTTGAATCCGGAGGCGACGCGCTGTTCGAGCGTGGCGTTGGGCAGGAGGTCGCCGGCGAGCTGCCAGGTGGTGAACTGGTCAAAGGGAAGGTTGTCGTTGAAGGCCTTCACCACCCAGTCGCGATAGGGCCACATGCTGCGCTCGTTGTCGAGGTGCATGCCGTGTGTGTCCCCGTAGCGCGCGGCGTCCAGCCAGTAACGCGCCATGTGCTCTCCGTAGCGCACCGAACTTAGCAGCCGGTCTACAACGCGCCCGTAGGCTTCCCCGGAGGTGTCCTTAAGGAACGCGTCGATCTCCGCGGGGGTCGGGGGAAGCCCCGTCAGGTCGAGGGTGACGCGCCGCAAAAGCTGCTCCCTGGATGCCTCGGGGTTGGGTCGGAGACCGTTCCGGAGAAGCTCCGTGCGCAGGAAGGCGTCCACGGGAGCTATGCCCGGTCCGGCTGCTGGCACGGGCGGTTTGACAGGGGCTTCAAAGCTCCAATGCTTGCGGTAGACGGCACCTTCGGCAATCCATCGGCGGAGTGTGGCAATGTGCGCGGGGGTGAGTTTTTTGTGGGACTCCGGCGGGGGCATGACCTCGTCGGGGTCGGTGGACAGGATGCGTTGGATGAGGGCGCTCTGGTCCGGGTTGCCGGGTTTGACGGCCTGCACGCCGTCCTTGACCGCATAGGCCCCCTCGGCGGTGTCCAGGCGCAGGTCAGCCTTGCGCTTTTTGGCGTCGAAGCCGTGGCAGGAAAAACAGTGATCCGACAGGATCGGGCGCACCTCGCGGTTGAAATCCACGTGGGAAGGTTCCGCGGCAAGCAGCGGTGCGCCGAGCCAGAGGGGCACCAGAAAAGCGCCGAGGGAGAGGGGTGTACCGTGTTTCATGGAGAGGGGAATCCCGGGGTAGAGATTTCGTCCACAAGTATCAACCCGGAACCCGGGCGTGTTTATGGAGGAAAACGCGCCGCATGGAACGGAGCGTGCAAAAAGAATTCCGGGCAGGGCATTTGCGCCGTGATTTTCGCTGCGCTTTCCGTGGACTGCCCGGGCGAATCCGGTTAATATATTACGACCCGGCCGCCCCTTCGCCCCCGATCTGGGTTCAAACACCTTGAACTGACCCGAACTGATCGTATGCCGACCAAGAAAAAACTCGGTGACGCCGAGCCCTCGTCTACTCCCGCCGCCGCCCCGAAAACACGCTCCAAGGCGGTTCGCTCGCCTCGCGGCGGTACGGGCGCACCGCCCGTGAAAACGCCCTCAGTCAAACGCGCCGTGCGAACGCGCCGTGCGGAGCCGGCAGAAACACCGCATGAAACGCATGCGGTGGATTTTATTACGCCCGCGAAATCAAGAGACCCGCTCACGCACGAACAAATCGCCGTGCGCGCCTACTACATCGCCGAGCAGTGGCGTGCGGAGGGACGCGACTCGACCGACGAGGGGGTCTGGTTGGAGGCGGAGCGCCAGATGCGCGCGGAATACGGCTGGAACGCCTGAGGGAGCCGGGTCGATGTCGGCGGACGGCGTGCGGGCCGTCCGCTTTTTTAGGACCCGGAGGTACGTTGGGCGGGGGGCTCCGGGGCCTTGATGCAGGGGCCGTGTATCGTGAGGGGCGTCACCTGCCGGGTTATTACGCCGCAGGTGCGGATGCGTGCGCGCATGCCGGGGGTGGGATGCTTCGGGACCATGGCGTTGAGATCCGCGATGCCGTTCCAGCCCGCGTGCAGGGTTGCCAGGCCTCTGGTGAAGGTGTTTGACCCGTTGGAGCATGCGTAAACCGGATTCGGTCCGCATCTTCAGATGCCAAGCACCCATCCCATGGCATGCAGCGCGAGCCCGACGAGCCCGCCGACGAGCGTTCCGTTGACGCGGATGAACTGCAAATCCTCGCCCACCGCGGTTTCAACCCGGGCAACGAGCTGCTCCGCCCTCCATGCAGAGACGGTTTGCGCGATGAGACTACCGACCGCATCGCGGTGCTTCTCGAGCAGGGCAAGGATTCCGGAACACAACTGCGTATCCAGTCCTTTTTGAAGTTCCGGATCGCGCTCGAGCGCATTTCCCATTTCGAGGCAAAACCGCGCGACAGCACCCTGGATTTTGGAATCCACCCCCGACAGGTCACTTTGAATTCTTTCGCGGATGGTGGACCAGATTTGCACGGCGTAGTGGGCAATGGCGGGATCCTGCAGCAGGCGGTTTTTGATTTCCTCGCCCTTTGCAAAATACAGGGGTGAATTTTTAAGCGCATGGATCTCCCGCTGAAGCCATGCGCGGAATTGCTGGCGCAGCGTGTGATCGGGATTTTGTGCCGCGGCGGTGAGTGTCGCGTGGATGCGTGTCACGGTGCGTTCCGCGACGTAGTTGGCGATGAGCTGGCGCACGGGTTGAAGCACGGCGTAGTCCGGAAGCGGGATTTCGGTGGCGATCTCGGTGCGCAGCAGATCTATGTTTTTTCCAAGCAGTTCGCCTGCCAAACGCAGGATGTGGTTGAGTGCGGCCTCATGCAGATGGTCCTTGGTGGTAAGGTCCAGAACCTCGCCCAAAGCCGGCGCGAGGGGGATGCGCTGGAGCAGCATTTTGGTCTGGTCCAAAATCAGGGGCGTGATCCGGCTTTGATCGAGGGCGTCCAGAATCCGTGGCAGCGCGTGCACGGAGAGCGTTGCGACAGTCTCGGATTTCTCCCGCAGGAACTCGCCCGTGCGGGCCGCAAACGAAAAGGTTTTCAGCCAGGGCTCCACCACTTGGGGGGTCAGGAAGTTGTTGACCACGAATGCACCCAGCGTGTGCCCGAGTTCGCGCTGCCGCTTTGGAAGTATGGCCGTGTGCGGAATGGGAATCCCCAGAGGATGCCGGAAAAGCGCCACGACGGCGAACCAGTCCGCAATGCCTCCGACAAGGGCGGCCTCGCAAAATGCGCGCACCCAGGGGAGTCCGGGAACGGATTTTTCCCAAATTCGGGAACACACAAAACCCAGAGCCACGATGCCGAGGAGGGCGGCGGCGAGGGTGCGTGCAGGGGGGCGCGGGGTTTTCACAAAGCAGGGCAGAAAAGAGACGGCCTTCATTTATGCCGATTCGCAGCGGGGACACAAATCTCACGCGGCTTCGTGCAAGGAGTGGTTGAGTGTCGGGTGCGCGTTCATTCCGTGGTGTAAACCGGCGCAGCATCAAACGCGTGCCGCCGCTACGCGGCAGGACGGCCCGTTGATGTCACGTTTTTCGTCCGCGCGAAACCCGCGTATTCTCGCTGTGGCGTGCCGCGGTGTTGCGTAGGCGCGCGCACCGTGGATTCGCCCGAAACTTGCAGGGGCGCAATAACGACTCCCGTTTTTGAGTGGCGGAAGGCAGTGCGGTTTTTTTGAATCCCCGGGTGATTATGTTGAAGCGGCTTTCTCTTTTAATGTCTGTGTTGGTGGTGCGTGGAGCGTTTGCGGCAGGGGCCGCGGAGGATTATTTACCCGAACCCGACAGCCGCGGGGGCTGGCGAACCCTCACCGGGGCGGGGGATATCCGGCAGAAGACGGGTCTTTCGCTGGAACGCCTTGAAAAGGCCTACGCGGTTTGTGAGCGGGGAACGCAAAACGGAGGGCTGCTGGTGGTGCGACACGGGTATCTGGTTTTTGAGCGGTATTTTGGCAAGGCCAGCCGCAACGCGAACCCGGACATGGCGTCCACGGGAAAGGCGTACACGAGCATCGCCTGCGGGGTGATGTTGGAAGAGTTTAAGGAGCGTTTTCCGGAGGGGTTGGACACGAAGGTCTACACGGAGAAATTGCTGCCGCAGGCTTTCCCGCTGGATGACCCGCGAAAGGCCGACATCTCCCTCGGCCAACTGTTGTGCATGACGGCCGGAAACTGGGGCGAGGGACAGACCCCCACCGGCTGGGTATTCGGAAAACCCCAGCCTTTAAATCCGGTTCCCGGCCAGAATTTTCGCGACGTGGACCAGTCATCCCTGCGAGTCCCGCTCTGGACGGATCCCGGGGCTGGTTTTTCCTACTCCTCCCCGGCGCCGCACATCGCCTCGATGGTCTTGAGGAACGTAACAGGCATGGATTTGCAGGATTACATCCGCACCCGCTTGGGAGAACCGATGGGATGGGAGGGGTGGGGATATTGTCTAAACCGGGGAGACTTCAAAATGCCGCATGCCAACGGGGCGGGGAGCATCGCGGTGCACGCCACGGATGCGCTGCGGTTTGGGTATTGTCTGGCCCGGGGCGGACGCTGGGGCAGCCGGCAGCTCGTGCCGGCCGCGTACGTGCGGCTTTGCCAGCAGACGTCCAAATACAACCCCCATGCGCCGTACGTCTTGCAGTTTGAAAACAACGCGGACGGCCATCTTCTGGCGGTCCCCAGGGACGCCTTTTTCAAGAGCGGAGCAGGCGGGTTCGGACTGATGGTCGTGCCTTCGCTCGACCTGGTGATCTACAAGCTGGGCGGAAAGGACAGCCAGTACGATCCCGCGCTGACAGGCCTTCCCCAGCCCGCCTTCCGGGACCTGTCCCGCGAAGCATGGCAGCCAATACCCAAAACCCATTACAACGAGGGAAGCCTCGGCGGCGATGACGGGCACCGCCGCGTGTTGGAGTTGGTTTGCAGCGCCGTGATGGATTGATGCGATTCCTCAACTCCGGCAAAAAACCGCTGCGGAACCTCGGAGGACGCGCTGCGGAATCGGTCTCCGGTCTGAAATCCAATGCACCGGAGCGCCCCTCCTGCCCGGTCCATGCGCCTTGTGGCGTGGCGCCCGGGGCCCAATCGATTACCCGCGGCGGTGTCACGGGCCGCGAGGGGACCGGCTCTTCGGGATAAAGAAAAAGTTTATCGTCAGGGATTTAGGTTGGGAGCGCGCGGACCGGTGCCGCTCCCGTTCCCGTGACAGCCTGTGGGGCGCGGTACGCTGTGTTCCAAAACGCATATTCCATCCGGAGCGCCCCCGGCCGTACCTCCCCAAAACGTGGCATCCCATCCCCGCGGCTTCACCCCTTTCTTGTTTTTTACTCTCCTCCGCGCCCCCTAACCCACGCCCGCGGGCTCGGCGGGGGGGGACGGGGCGTGCTTGTCAAAGACGAACTCTCCGGAGCGCACCGACACGTGGAGGGTGTCGCCCTCGCAAAAGCGCCCATCCAGCACCGCGAGCGAGAGCGGATCCAGAAGCTTGCGCTGGATTGCCCGCTTCAAGGGGCGAGCCCCGTACACCGGATCGTATCCCTCCTCCGCCAGCAGGCGGCGGGCGTCGGCGCCCAGAACAAGGTGGAGCTTCTGGGCCTCCAGTCGCCTTTGGAGCCGTTCAAGCTGGATGTCCACGATGGCTTCGAGCTCGGCCTCTTGGAGGCGGTCAAAGAGGATGGTTTCGTCGATGCGGTTTAAAAACTCGGGGCGGAAATGGCGGCGCAGTGCTTCCAAAACAAGGGCCTCCCGCTGCTCGGCGTTTTCCGCCTCCAGAATGTGCTGGCTGCCGATATTGGACGTGAGGATCACCACGGTGTTTTTGAAGTCCACGGTGCGTCCCTGGCCGTCGGTGATGCGTCCGTCGTCGAGCACCTGCAAGAGCACATTAAAGACGTCGGAGTGAGCCTTTTCGATTTCATCGAAAAGCACCACCGCGTACGGCCTGCGGCGCACGGCCTCGGTGAGCTGTCCGCCCTCCTCAAAGCCCACGTACCCCGGAGGCGCCCCCAGCAGCCGCGCTACGCTGTGCTTTTCCATGTACTCGCTCATGTCGATGCGCACCATGGCGTTCTCATCGTTGAAGAGAAACGCTGCGAGGGCGCGGGCGAGTTCGGTTTTGCCCACGCCCGTCGGTCCCAAAAAGATGAACGAACCGATGGGGCGGTTCGGGTCCTGCAGGCCCGCGCGGGCGCGCCTCACGGCGTTGCTGACGGCCTTGACCGCCTGCTTCTGGCCGATGACGCGGCTGCCGATGCGCTCTTCCATGTGCACGAGTCGCTCGCGCTCGCCCTCGCGCAGGCTGGTGACCGGAATGCCCGTCCAGGCGGAGACAACTTGGGCGATATTCTCTTCGGTAACCTCTTCCTTGAGAAGGGCTCGTCCCTCCTTTTGCATGGAGGCAAGGCGGGCGCTTTGTTCAGCCAGTTGGCGCTGCGCCTCGGGAATGCGGCCGTACTGGATTTCGCTTGCCCGGGTGAGGTCGCCGGAGCGCTGGGCCTGTTCGAGCTCGGTGCGCAGGGCGTCCAGGGCCGCCCCCAGCTCGCGGGCCTTTTGAATGTCGGCCTTTTCGGCCGTCCACTGCGCTTTGAGGCGGCTGCCCTCCTCCTTCACGTTGGCGAGCTCGCGCTCAATACGCTCGAGCCGTTCGCGGCTTGCGGCGTCCTTCTCCTTCCGCAGGGCCTGCCGCTCCATCTCAAGCTGCATGCTGTGGCGCTCCAGGGTGTCGATTTCAGCCGGAAGCGATTCAAGCTCGATTTTGAGGCGTGCGGCGGCCTCGTCAACGAGGTCGACGGCCTTGTCAGGCAGGAAGCGGTCGGCGATGTAGCGGCTCGACAGGGTCGCCGCGGCGACCAGGGCCGAGTCGGCGATGCGCACGCCGTGGTGGACCTCGTAGCGGTCCTTGAGCCCGCGCAGGATCGCGATGGTGTCCTCGGGGGAGGGTTCCTGCACAAGCACGGGCTGGAAGCGGCGCTCCAGGGCCGGGTCTTTTTCGATGTGTTTGCGGTACTCGTCGAGGGTGGTGGCGCCGATGGAGCGCAGTTCGCCGCGGGCGAGGGCGGGTTTGAGCATGTTGGAGGCGTCCATCGAACCCTCCGCGGCGCCGGCCCCCACGAGCGTGTGCAGCTCGTCGATGAAGAGGATGATCTGGCCCTCGGAGTCCTGCACCTCCTTGAGGAACGCCTTGAGGCGTTCCTCGAATTCACCGCGAAACTTGGCGCCCGCCACCATGGCACCGAGGTCCAGGGCAATGAGGCGCTTGTTGCGCAGCGATTCGGGCACGTCGCCCGAAACCATGCGCCGCGCGAGCCCCTCGGCGATGGCGGTTTTGCCCGTACCCGGTTCCCCGATGAGCACGGGATTGTTTTTGGTCCGCCGCGAGAGCACCTGCATCACGCGGCGGATCTCGGCGTCGCGCCCGATGACGGGATCGATCTTGCCCCGCCGCGCCAGCGCGGTGAGGTCGCGTCCGTATTTTTCGAGGGTCTGGTATTTTTGCTCGGGCTGTGCGTCGGTTACCCGCTGGGAGCCGCGCACCTGCTGGAGGGCGGCG
>JBILWF010000188.1:0-5655 GCA_044370075.1 Chthoniobacteraceae bacterium
TCCCAGGTCGCGAAAACACTCCTGCAGGTGCAGGGGCAGCGGGTAGTAGATTTCCGTTCCGATCCCCTCCTTCTGGAGAAAGGTGCGCAAGGCGTCGCGGCGCGGTGCGCGGATCACGAACTGGTTGTAGATGTGATGATTGGGCAGCCCGGTAAACGCCCATGGTTCAGACGGCAGCCGCAAAATGCCGGTCAATCCCCGCGCGGCGAACGCACTCCGGTAAAAGGCTGCGCGCCCGCGTCTGCCGCGCCCCCACGCGTCGAGGTGGGGCAGCTTCACGTTGAGCACCGCGGCCTGGATTGCATCCAGACGGAAATTACCACCCACCAGTTGGTGGTAGTACCGGGGGGCCATCCCGTGATTGCGCAGAGACCGCATGCGCGCCGCGAGCGCCTCGTCCCGGCACACCACCATCCCCGCATCGCCAAAAGCCCCGAGATTTTTGGTGGGGTAAAACGAATACCATCCCGCCTCCGCGATCGCTCCCGCCGCCCCCAGAGCGTGCGCCGCTCCCAACGCCTGAGCGGCGTCCTCCAAAACGGGCACCCCATGTCGTGCGGCCAGATCCCGAATGGCCTCCATATCCGCACAACAGCCGTACAAATGCACGGGAATCACTGCTTTCACGTTCGGTGTCGTTGCAAGAACCCGCTCCAAACTCCGGGGACACAGGTTATACGTTTCGGGATCGATGTCCGCGAAAACAACGCGCGCCCCCAACCGGGAAACACACCCCGCGGTCGCAAAAAACGTGTAGGGCGTGGTTACCACCGCATCCCCGGGGCCGATACCCAAAGCCATCAGCAACACCAACTGAGCATCGGTGCCGGAGGACACTCCGATGGCGTGCGCAGCACCGGTGTAGTTGCACACGGCACGCTCGAGTTCCTCAACCTGCGGTCCAAGCACCAGCACTTGGGAATCGGCGACACGCTCGATTTCCTTCAGGATCTGCTCCTTGAGCGGCAGGTATTGAAGACGCAGGTCAAGTAAGGGGACGGGCATGCGCAGGGGGTGCTCGGCGCGTCAAAAGCTTAAATCAGAACAACACAACGCGGGGCGCGGGGCCCCAGCGTTTGGTCTCGCATTGCGGCCCTTACAGGCCGCTTCCCGCCTGAAGCTTCTGGCGCCCCTGATAAATTACGTCCTTGTACGTCTGACCGCTCGGAATCATCGGCAGCACGTGCTCGGTGTAGGGTACCATTACGTCCAGCACGTAGGCTTCGTTTGAATCGAGCATGCGCTGCATCGCAGCCCGAAGGTCCTTCTTGTGGATGACCCGCTCGCACGGCACACCGAATCCCTCGCACATTTTAACGTAATCGGGATAAATCCGGCTCAGATCGGAAGGATCGCCCAAGAAGGTGTGTCCGCGGTTGGAATTGTAGAAGCGGTCTTCCCACTGCACCACCATGCCCAGCCACTGGTTGTTGAGGATGAGCGTTTTGGCGGCGATCTTTTCCACGTGCGCAAGCGCCAGTTCCTGGACGTTCATTAGGAAGGAACCGTCCCCGTCGATGTCGATGACCTGCTTGTCGGGACGGGCCACCTTTGCTCCGATCGCCGCGGGATATCCGAAACCCATCGCCCCCAAACCGGCGGAGGTGAGGAAGGTGCGCGGTTCGGTGAACTTGTAAAACTGGCCCGCCCACATCTGGTGCTGACCGACGCCTGTGGTGATGATGGCTTCGCCCTTGGTCAGCTCGTACAATAATTCAATGGCGTATTGCGGCTGAATGACATCAGGCGTGTCTTCGTAATGGAAGGGGTAGTCTTCCTTCCACGCGGCGATCTGCTTGTACCAGTCAGGGAAAGCGGTAAAAGCGGTCAACTCGCTCTTGTCGGTGACCTTGGAACCGGCTTGATCCAGAAGCTGGTTAAGACGGCCCAGCGCGTATTTCACGTCGCTGAGAATCGGCAGGCGCACCGGCTTGTTTTTGTTGATCTCCGACTCATCGATTTCAATGTGAACGATCACACCGTGCTTCGCGAATTCGGAAAGCTTGCCAGTCACGCGGTCATCGAAACGCACGCCGACAGCGATGAGCAAGTCGGCCTCGTTCACGGCATTGTTGGCGTACACCGTGCCGTGCATCCCGAGCCAGCGCAGGGAAAGCGGGTGCGTTTCGGGGAAACATCCGATTCCCATGAGCGTGGTCGCCACGGGTATCTGGCTGCGCAGGGCGAATTCCTTGAGTTCGCCGGACGCATCGCTTGAGATGACACCGCCACCGACGTACAGCATCGGGCGCTTGGATTTGGAAATGAGATCAACCAGTTCCTTCAAGGGCGCGTCGTCGGCCTTGCGCACCGGATCGTATCCGCGCAGGGAGACTTCGGGATGGATTACCGCGCGGCCCATGGCCTGCTGGATGTTTTTTGGAATATCGATGAGCACCGGGCCGGGACGTCCGGTCTGCGCAATGTGGAAAGCTTCCTTCACGATCCGGGGCAGGTCGTTGACGTCCATCACCAGGTAGTTGTGCTTGACCACCTGCGCGGTGACCGAAAACACATCCGTTTCCTGAAAAGCTCCCTTGCCGATCATGTGCTGGGGCACCTGACCCGTGATGGCAACCATCGGGATGGAGTCCAGATAGGCATCGGCAATGCAGGTGACCAGATTGGTCGCCCCAGGCCCGGACGTGGCCATCACCACGCCGGCTTTACCGGTGGCGCGCGCGTACCCTTCCGCGGAAAAGCCACCCCCCTGCTCGTGCCGCGGGAGGTAGGTGCGGATTTTACTGCTGCGCGTCAGCGCCTGATGCATGTGCATGGAGGCGCCACCCGGGTAGGCAAAAATCGTGTCAACGCCTTCCTGCTCCAAACAAGCAACCAGGATATCGGCACCGCTCATCTGGGGCACGGAATCGGAAGCCGACGGGGTTGCGGAACGCTCGGGGGCAGGGATGGTGTTACTCATGACCGTGTAAAAAAAAGCTAGCGTGGAATCCGCGAGTGTATCAGGGGGGTGTGCATCCAGCAAGCTCTCCACGCACCAAACTGAGCCTGTCCTCCAAAGGGGGCGTCGCCGGGGGAATTTCAATCCGCCCGTTCCCCGAATTTAGAACCTCCTCCACAACAAGCCCCCGCCGGCGCTGGATCCGTTTCCGGAGTTGTCATTGGGGGACAAAATCCTACTATCGCGATCCTGATGTCCCCCTACCGAGCCCCCCTCCACGCACTCGGCACTTTGCTGTTCATTTCCGGCCTTCCCCTCCCCGCTCCGGCGCAGTTGGTCACGCAACCCGCCCCCTTCTCGGTCCAATTCGACGCATCTTCGCTGCTGGCAGGAAAACCCCAGTCCACGCTTCCGCTTTGGATCGAAGGCGTTTCGCTGCACCACTACGACGACTCCGCCACCGGGTTGCACCGAACCACGCTGCGCCTGCGCATCCGGCACCTGCCCAATCTGGCCTCCTTCATCGAACTCCGGGTGGGCCTGCTTCCGGGAACCGACAAACCCGCGTTCGTAACCGCGTGGAACGAAACCGGGCAGCAGAAGTTTCTCTCCGAACCCTTCGGGTCGGCCACGGCAAGCGTCACCGAAACCATCCGCATTCCCAACGAGGGCCTCGACTACCTCGAAATCGACCTGCCCCGGGATGGTTCGCGGCTAAGCTCCGTGTTTGCCACGGTTCTGCGCAAGGGACAAGTCTTTCACTCCATTGACTTTCCACCCCAACCCACAGCCGATTCCTTCGGCGGTTCCATTCGCTCGTCCCCGCTTCCCGAGCAGGACCGTATTTTGTGGAACCGGGTTTCCGCGGTTCTCGATCCCGGCCCGTTTGAGGTGTTCGCCGATGAACCGCAGTCGCTCGAATTCACCCTCTCGAAGGCGCCCGATCTGGCGGTGCTTAGTTTTGAAATGCGCAACATTTCGCCGGAAGATCCACCGGTGCTTTCAGTCAATGGTTTGAGTCTGCCGCCGGCGGCGTTGACCCTTCCCGACCTGAATGATCCGGGCTGGAGGGAGGACCCCGGCGTGGCGGGCGGCGCGGCGCGCGCGACCTACTCGGGGTGGATCCGAGTGCAGCAAATTCTCCCGAGGGGCGCCTTGCGGAAAGGGGAAAACGTGGTTTGGTTTGCGCACCGAAACCCGTCACAGTCCGCTCAGGTGCGCCGCGTGGAAGTGCAACTCAAGCACTGAAGGCTCGGCTTAAGCACCGAAAATCCCGTGTACAAACCGGTCGCTCCCGCTGATATTTTCCACCCTTAAATTCCCCTTTATGAAACGCCTGCCAGTCTCCTCAAACGCCGGTTTCACACTGATTGAAATCATGATGGTGGTCATGATCATCGGGCTTCTCGCCGGGGTGGCCGCCACCTTCCTCGGAGACAACGTCGGCGTCGCTCAAGACACCCGCATCAAGGCCGACATCCAGACCATCTCCACCCAGTTGATGATTTACCAAGCCACCAATGGCCACGCCCCCTCCTCGGAGGAGGGACTCAAGGCGCTGCTCGAAAAAAGGCCCCGCCAGCTCATGAAGGAAATCCCCACCGATCCCTACGGCGAAAAATACGAATACGTGAACCCGGGCCGCCACAATCCGGACGGGTTCGATCTTTTCTCCAAGGGCAAGGACCGGGTGGCCGGCTCCGAGGACGACATCGGGAATTGGAAAAACAAGTAACCGGACGGCTCGCCCCGGCACACAATCTTCCGGATTCGAAAACCGGTCCATGCGCCGCAACTTCCGGCGCGGATCGGTTTTTTATTGCATATGAATCTCTTCAAACGCCTCGCCTCCCCGTACTCCCTCTCGAAAAACAGCGCGACGCAGCACCAAATCCGGCCGCGCACCGGAGCGAACGCCTCCGCATCGGCGGCGCTCTGGGCCGCGTTAATTTTTTGCTCGTCACTCCCTGCTCAGGCGCAAAATGCCAGGCCCGAGCCTGGTGGAGACAACCCGGTGGAGAAGCGCATCGGCGAGTTGCGTGAAAAACTCAAACTCACCGACGAACAAGTCACCAAACTGCGGGAGTCCTTCCGGGAGCAGGCTCCGGAGTTGAAAAAAATCCGAGAGGACAGCTCCCTTTCCGATGCGCAAAAACGGGAAAAGTTGCGCGAAATCTTCAAAACCAATTTTGAAAAGATAGGTCCCCTCCTCACTCCCGAACAAAAAACCGCCCTGGCTGCCATGCGCTCCCAAGGCCCGGAATCTGGAAAGTCCCCGGATGGCCCCGCATTCCTGCGCATCGAGTCCCTCAAGGAGCAGCTGAATCTCACCGATGCCCAGACCGGCAAAATCTCCCCGATTCTGAAAGACACTTTAGGCAAACTGCGCGCCCTACGGGAGGAGGGGGAGGCGTCCGGACGCCGCGAAAAAGTCCGGGAAATCCTCGAAACTGCGCGGGATCAAGTCGCGGCGGAACTCACCCCGGACCAGAAGCAAAAGTTCCGTGAATGGGCCACTCAAAACCGTCCTCCCGGCGGCGCACGACCGGCCAAGTAGGAAGTTCGCCGCAGCGCGTACTGAGGAGCCCGCCAGACTGGCGAACGCGGATTACACTCCCGCAGCAGACCGCCTTTTTAAAGGGATCCGGGATTGTTGCCGGGGGAACAAGTTCGTAGTGTATCGCGCTCCCGCCCTGCGCGAATGCGCGCGTGCTCGGGAGCAACTTCCTACACCCCATGAGTCACGAATCCCG
>JBILWF010000189.1:0-5647 GCA_044370075.1 Chthoniobacteraceae bacterium
CTGCGCATTCCCTGCCACCGGATTGTCGCAAAAAACACATCCGGCGGCTTCAACGCGGGCATGGCGTGGAAGCAAACACTCCTCGCGTTGGAGAAGGAACTCGGCGTGTTTGCACTGTCTGGCGCTGCTTCGCAGGCACTCCTCTCCGGCGGATAGTCAACCTGCTGCCGCCGCCTGAGAGACGGGCTCCGAGAGCCCGCATCCGCCGGGGACTCCTTCTTGTCCGGAGTGTACTACAAACCGGCGAATCCGGCCCCGCGGGAGCCCTCCTTTTACTTTGAACCGCTGCCCTGCGGACCTTGGACTGCGGGCTGCGGTGGTAGCCTGCAGGACTGCCAGGACAAAAACTTCCATACGCCGGCCTCCTCGCGCCACACGCCCAAGTAACCTAACACCGTGTCCACCTCCCCCGCGGGAGTCACCACCCGCATCCGCGCGCGCCCCGTCATGAGGGCGATGCCCGGGACGGGAAATGTAAAACTGCGTTCCTGATGGTCGTAAGCCAGATAGCGCATCTGCTTTTCGCACAGCGCCCGGATGAAAGATTCCTTGGTGTCCACCACGCCGTTGGAGTGGGCGTAGCGCAACTCATCGGAAAACGCGGCGCTCAAGCCCTCCCGATCCGGTGCTAAAATTGAGGCCACCCGGGCATCGTCGGCCTTCAGCACGCGTTCCAGAGCCGGGGACTGCGCGAGACCCTGGACACCCAAAAGGAGCAAATAAAGAAACGCCAGAATCCGTGTTTTCATTCAGTTAAAGAACACCCCTTTTTAATCCCTTCAAGGCCCCGCGTGCGGGGTTTCATGCCGCAGAAAATTTCAAACGGACGATCCCGCCCCCCTCTTCCATGCGGCCGATCACACGTGCTTTAAGAAGTTTGGCAGCGGTTTCGGCTTCCTTTGGGCGCACCACCACGGCCATGCCAATTCCCATATTGAAAACCTGGTACATCTCCTCGCGGTCCACACCGCCGCCCTTCTCAATCAACCGGAACAGGGGAGGAACACTCCACGCGGCCGTGTCGATCACCGCGTCGCACGCCGAAGGGAGCACCCTGGGAAGATTATCCACAAGCCCGCCGCCGGTGATGTGGGCGAGCCCCTTGACCATGCCGTGCGGAAGTGCCGCCAGAGCCGGCTGGTAGTTGACATGCACCCGCAGAAGCTCCTCTCCCAGTGAGCGCTTCAACCCGGCCGGCCGCGCGGACAGGGAGAGCCCCATCTTCTCCAACAACACCTTCCGGGCGAGAGAATACCCGTTGGTGTGCAGACCGGAGGAGGGCATCCCCAGGATGATGTCACCGGCCCGAATGGCTTTGCCATCCAGCATTTTCGCGCGATCCACGACCCCCACGATGGTACCCGCGAGGTCGTATTCACCCGGCTGATACATGCCCGGCATCTGCGCGGTTTCGCCGCCAATGAGCGCACATCCGCCCGCCTTGCATGCCTTTGCAAAACCCTTGAGGATCTGCTGGAAAACCGGCGGATCCAGCCGCTCGGCCCCGATGTAGTCGAGGAAAAAGAGGGGCCGCGCCCCGATCACGGCGATGTCGTTGATGCAGTGATTCACCAGATCCTGCCCGACCGTGTCATGGCGTCCCGTGGCAAACGCCAGCTTCAGCTTGGTGCCCACGCCATCAACGCTTGAAACCAGCACAGGATCCTTCATGCCCCGGAAGTTGGGCTTGAACAACCCGCCGAAGCCGCCAATGCGCCCAAGCACCTCCGGGCCGTGCGTGCCCTGCACGAGAGCCTGAATGCCGCGCTTGACGCGGTTTCCCAAATCGACGTCGACGCCCGCGGCCGCATACGCTTTTTTCCGGGCTGCAGGCGCGGTGGAAGACTTTGGCGGGGAGGTTTTTTGGGGCATGGCTGGAATTACTTGGAGAAAAGCGAGGGCTGGGTGTTTGTGGATCCCAGCAGGTTGGATCGACCGCTGCGGCGCTCCATGATGTGCTTGTCCAGGTTGGGGTCCACGGGCACGGGATACTTCCCGTTGAAGCAGGCCAGACAGAACTGGTCAGCCTTCTGGCCGGTGGCACGCACCATGGCCTCGGTGTCGAGGTAGCCGATGGAATCCGCTCCCAAGTAGGCGCGTATCTCGTCGAGCGTGCACTGGTTGGCGAGGAGTTTTTCCGGATCTGGAAAATCAATTCCGTAGTGGCACGAGTGCTTGTGGGGCGGGCACGAGATGCGCATGTGGACCTCGGCGGCGCCCGCCTCGCGCAGATTCACCACGCGGGCGCGCGCGGTGGTTCCCCGCACAATGGAGTCGTCGACGACGACAACTCGTTTTCCGGCAACGGCCTCCTTGATGAGGTTGAGTTTGACCCGAACGTTGAAGTCGCGGATGAGCTGACTTGGCTGAAGAAAAGTCCTGCCAATGTAATGGTTGCGAACAAAAGCGTGACTGTAGGGAATTCCCAGTTCCTCGGCAAAACCCAGCGCCGCGTAGTTTCCCGAGTCCGGAACGGGCACCACCACATCGGCTTCCACCGGGTGAAGGCGCGCGAGTTCCCGGCCCATTTCGGTGCGCACGCGCGCCACGTTGATGTCGGAGATAATCGAATCTGGGCGGGCAAAATAGACGTACTCAAAAATGCAGAACGCCTTGCGCTCCGGCCGGAAGGGCCATTCGGAGCGGATGCCATTTTCGTCAATGATAACTACCTCGCCCGGTTCAACCTCGCGAACGAACTCGGCATGGATGAGATCGAAGGCGCAGGTTTCACTCGAGAGAACCCACGCGCCGTCCAGCTTACCCAACGCCAGCGGGCGGAACCCGAACGGATCGCGCACGCCAATGACCTCCCGCTCGCTCATCATCACAAGCGAAAAAGCACCGTGAATTTTGCGCAGCGCGGCAAAGACACCGTCGGGTTCGGCAGGTTGCGCCAGCAGATGAAGGATCACCTCGCTATCAACCGTAGTTTGGAAGATCGAACCGCGCTCCTCGAGGTCCTCACGCAAAAGTGCAGCGTTAACCAGATTGCCGTTGTGGCCGATGGCGATCTGGCCGCGGGCGGTGTTCACCACAAACGGCTGCGCATTAATGAGATTGCTTGAGCCGGTGGTTGAGTACCGCACATGACCCACAGCCCGGGAGCCCTTGAGCTTTTCAAGATCGGGCGGATGGAAGACCTGCGAGACCAGCCCCATGTTGACATGGCGCACAAACGGCGTGTTGGGGGCGCCGGCGGTGACAATCCCCGCGCTTTCCTGCCCCCGGTGCTGCAGGGCGTACAATCCGTAGTAGGTCAAAACCGCTGCATTCGGATGGCCGTAGACGGCAAAGACGCCGCATTCGTGGGTGGGACGGTGGCTTTTCACTCAAAAAGGGTGGATGGGTGGCACACTGGGGGGCCTCGAGACAAAGGCCCGCCGCCCCGCGCGTCAAGTCGGCTCCGATTCTCTAGAAGCACAACGCCGAGCAGGCCGCGGGGAACCTTCGGCCGCCCCACGGAGACCCAGACTTAAACGCTAGCATCCGAAACAGCGCCTGCGAACGGCAAAGAGCGTTGGGCTCACTCCAAAAAACGGGACTTCATCCCATCCGGCTTGGGATGAGGAACGGGAAATCCCGGATTGCACGGCCTTGACCTGAATTCCGCGAGGTTGCCCATACGTTGAAGACGACGCGTGTGTCATTCCCGGGCGCGTCGAAGCGCACCTAAACCAAAGGATTTACAACTTCCAGGAAGTCGAATTTTTTAAAATCGGTAACGGCTGTGTACAATCTCCGCACTCCGTGCTGCCTCAAAATTGTGGCAATGTGCGCGTCGGGAACCAGATTCCCGTAAACGCAAGCCGACTTGGCCACCTCCGCATAATCCCGGGCGAACGAATCCGTTTCTTGAATGACGCGCGCCCGCGGGAGCCCAAGCAGATTCTGGATGTTGCCCCATGCGATAGCGGCCGGCATGGGGTTTATAAAAATCGAGGAATGCGTCGCGATGCGCTGGTAGGCCATCAGTACCGGCCAAGTGAGGCACAAAATGTCCAAATCTTTGCTTCGCTCGATCAGGAATGCTTTAGCTCGGGCGTGAAACTCAGAGCCTTCGTCAGAGGCGTAAAGGAGCAGGTTTGCATCGAAAGAGTAGCTCATCGTCCTTCCAGTGCGCGGTGAACGGCTTCCTTGTCTGCGAGATTCACTCGGGCGGACATTGTGTGAGTCTCCCAGCGAAGTTCCCGGGGTGTCTCTGCACCGGCCCGGTGGGCCGTCAAAGCTTCAGCCAAGAGTCGCGAAGCCAAGCTCCCCAGTGAGCCGCCCTCCTTGTCTCGCAGGGACTTTAACTCCTTCAAAACTGGAGTTGCCAAATCCAATGTAGTCCTCATGATGCCTGATGATATCTCAAGAAGCATCAGATGTCTAGCTTGCAGAACGGAGGATCGGGGACAGAAGAGTCCCCGTGAGTCCGCGGCTCACGTGTGGTGTGACGCACAGGGTGGCCCGCCGGTGCAACAGATTTTCTGTAAATTGATCCCCAGGGTGCTTCTTCACATCTGTTGTAGCGGCATTAACCACCTCGGACCGGCTCACCAGGGTGGTCAGTTTGTTGGCGAGAATCTCCCGCAGCGTATCCACGCGTATGCCATCCACGGAGGCTTTGAGAGCATCCACCTGGGGCGCCCTATCGACAACCACGTCAATGATTTCGCGGTCGTCTCCGCGGGCGAGCTTGAAACGGTGGAAATCGGGTGCCGACCGGACTGCCGTACAATGGGCTCCAATCTTCTCCGAGACCCGGAGGATCAAGTTCTGAACTTCCTTGGCTTCCGCTGTTTCTGTGGTGAAAAGGTCCAGATCGTAGGACCGCCGGTGATCCAGATAAAAAAGCCCGAGCGCACTCCCGCCCGTGAGGAAAAAGCGCTGCTCCTGAGCAAACCACTCCCGCAAAAAGTCCCGCTTCAGCGGAGTGCAGGATTTAGAGTCTACCCAGCTCATGTGCGGCTCGAAGCAGGTGTTCCCAAACCGGCCGCCGGGGGCCGAGTCGCCCACAGAGATGGGGGAAGGCGTCCGCCACTTCCCGAAGCGTCAAAAACTGCCAAACCTCCTCCACCCGAGCCTCGCGCAGGATCCATGCCGCAAGACGCAGCCACTCCGACCGGGAACTCTTGAGCAAACGTTCCCTCAAGGAGTCGGCCGTTTCGGGACGGTCCCAGGCAAAATCCAAATTTGCAGAAGGAATGGCAACCCCGCTTGGCATGCAATCAACATCCCAAATCAGCCCAAATTGCACAAGCGCGCCGCAGGAAACAGCGCAGGGTGCCGTGCTCGCGGCGTTCAGACGCTCTGCGGTGGTACTACGGCCGACACAAAAAATCCGGAAGGGAGGGACAAAGGGCGGTGCCCCGGGGAAGCGGTCGCATAGGGCGGAGCGTCCCCGTTTGAGATGAACGAATTTTACGAACGCCGCGGGGCGGGTGGGAGCGAGACGGACGAAAATTCGTAAAATTCGTACATTTGCCATCCAACAGCGTCCCGCCGGGAACTGGCGCGACATCACATGACGGCTCTTCGCCGCAAAGACTCGGGGTGGGTCATCAAAGGCACACCCGCTCGCAATGTCGACTGATGGCGCGTGTTCCAATGTGCGGGCACGTTTGGATTCGATTCCGTCTCGGGATCATGAACATCTACCGGG
>JBILWF010000190.1:0-5600 GCA_044370075.1 Chthoniobacteraceae bacterium
TGCATTTCTAAACCGCCAAAAGCAGGACGGGGAGTTGCGCAAGCTTCTGAAGGAGGTTCGTGACAAGGCGAATGTGGAGGTGAAGTTGCCCTGATTTGTTGGGGAAGTTTTTGGTCCGATTTTGAGAGGGCGTCCCGGTCTTTGGGACGCCCTTTCATTTTTGCGCCCAGCAGGTCGCCCATCCTTTGGGGGCATGGTTTAATTGCCGGTTCCCCGGGGTAGCGTGCGCGGTAACAGGAGGTTTTTGTGGGCTTGCAGAGCGTGGTGGCATCCGGGGCTGGGCGTGTTGAGTCTGGTGACATGCAGGCGGCCCCGGTGTTTGGTGATTACCGCCGCGGCCTTCGGAAGATAGGGAGGTGAGTGCGGCCCACGTGGTGGCGGCATCGGCATCCGCGGCGGTGTAGAGCACCGGGAAGCGGGTTTCACCGGGGGCGTTCTGCGCGAGCCACTGGTCGAGCGAGATGGATTTCCATCGCCACCACGATACGGCCGTTTGGATTGAGATGAATGCGATCGCCTGCAGGGGTGGGTTTTAATTGCGTATTAGGATTTGATAGAAGGAACTTGCAAGGATGTTTGCGGGGCTGGAAGTTCGCGGGCCTCAAGCTCGTGGGCGCGTGTTGCGATGCACTAATTCATGCGCGCCAGCACCCGGATTACTCGCGCTGCGGGATCCTCGCTCTTGGCGCTCGGGTGGCGGGCGCGAGGACCGTTGGATGGACCCGCGTGCCGACTTTTTCAGCGGGGAGCACTAGCTCTCCGATTGATTCTGGCCTTCTTGCTCGCCCTCCTGCTCCTCGAAGAAATTGTTCACAAGGAGTGTGTGCATCAGGTAAACGACCCCCGAGTAATACTCTAGGAGGGTTCTTTGTTTTCCGGGGATGTCTGCCGCATTCAGGTCGCCTTCCTGTCCCGAACAGGCGTGCTCAAAAAGCCTCCAATCGTCCATGCTGTTGAGTGCGTAGTAGGTCTCAAACAGTTCCCGAACCATTTCCCAAAACACAAAAAACACCCTCTCGTCCTCGTCCTCCGACGCCGCATGCTGTTTTTTTTTGTACGCGCAAAACGCGTCGTATTTTAACTTCCATTCCGGATCCTCCCCTTCGTCTTCGATTTCCTTGTCCAGCAGTTCGGAAACCCGGCTTGCGGCCAGCACAATTCCCTCGCGCAGCGAGTCGCATTTTTCGATGCGCTCTCGTGAGGTGTTTAACCAATCCTCGTCGAAGCCGTTTCGGGACCGCCACGGGGCTTCCAGCAGACGCACGGCTTTTCGCTGCTCCCGCTCCACGCGCCTGCGCGCCCTGCGCTGTGCAAGCAATTCGAGGGAAGCACGCTCCGCAGCTTCAACCAGAGCGGCGAATTCGAGTTGTAAGGGGTTTTTTCGTTTTCGATGCCGGTGCATACGAGGGATTCTGCGGACGCAGTGTCTACCCAAACATGTATTGTTTTCAGCCGTTGGGTGTCCGCCAGAACATTCGGAAGGGGGCGAAAAAAAGTTGTCGTGGTGGTGGTGCGTGCGCGGAGAGGAACAAGGGGATGAGATTCTGGGGGGCCGGGTGGAATCGCAATCTGTGGCCTTCCGCGGAGGCAAAATTTGGGTCGCGGGAACCTGCAAGGTTTTGCCGTGCGCTGGGGAGGAAACTGGGTATCGTCCCCCTCCCCCGTGGAAGGGGCTCTCCGGAGGAGCTGCCCCAGAGCCGGGGCAAAGCCCCTTTTATAATTTGTTTTTGTTTTTCATATGAGCGCCGGAGTTCGTTGGGTTGAATCTTCCTCGTGGGAACTGGATTTTTACGGTTTGCCGCATCGCGTGCCGTGGCCTGAGGAGGCCGATCCCCAGACGGCGCTGAGTTCTCCTTTGAACTTGGAGACGCTTCTGGAGGCCGTGGACCGCCTGGGGGACGATGCGGGCGAACCGTGGCCTGGGTTTCGCGCAGCGACCGGTCTGTTTGAGGAGCTCTCGGAGGCGCTGGAGGAGGGGGAGTTGGTGCGCTGCCACCGGCTGATCGACGAAATTGACCGGCTTCACGGGGGAACGTCTTTTGTGCTGTTTCAAAGAGGAAATCTGGCGCGGTTGGAAGGCCGCGACGCGGACGCGGTCGCGGCTTATAAGGCCATCGTGGAGAAATTTCCGGGGATTTCGCCGGCTTGGAGCAATCTGGGGGTGATTCATGCGCAGAACGGCGTGCGCGACGAAGCGGTGGCTGCGTTCCGCAAGGCGCTGGAGGCCAATCCCGACGACCAGGTGGCGTTGGATTGGTTGACTCGCCTTCGCGAGCTGGTGCGTTTGGTTCGGCAGGACGCCGAGGGCAAGCCCAACCCCAAGGCGGTGGGATACGTGGACCAGCAGACGTTTCGCCAGATGCTCTCCGGGCAAATCGACTCTCTCGCGGAAAACCCCGACCAGCTCCTTGGGCTCGCGGACCAGCTCATGCGGGACGGGCTGGTTTTGGATGTGGCGGTGCAGGCGCTGGAGAAGGCAAACGGAGTCCGGCCGAGGGATCCGCGCACGGTGATGACGCTTGCCTCGGCTTACCGGGCGGCGGAGCGGCATGAGGAAGCCCGCGAGCTGGTGCGTTTGTTTACCGAGTTGGAGCCGCAGCAGGCCGCGGGTTTCATGCATCTGGCTCAAGCCTGCAACCAGCTGGGCGATGCGGCGGCGGAGCGGGCCGCGCTCGCGCGGGTGCTCGAGCTGGATCCAAATTTTCATCCGGCCATCGGCGTGTTTTTCGAGCTTCGAAACGGGGAACACGATCCCGCAAAGGAGGAGCAGCTTTCCCGGTGGGCTTCGTCGCAAAAGTCGTGGATGGGACATCTCATCGCCAGCTCGATTGCCCGCAGCCGCGGTGACGGAAAATCCGCGTTGCGTCATGCGGACGAGGCCTATGCGGTTGCCCCGGATGCGGAGGAGGTGTTGCTGCATCTCTCGGCGGTGCTCGGGGAGCAGAAGGAGCTAAACCGTCTGGCTACGCAGATCCGGCCTGCGGTCGAAAGCCGCTCCTACTCCGCCCGGTTGGACTGGAACTACGCACAAACGTTGCACCAACTCGGAATGCGGGATGAGGCTTCCGGTGTTTTACGCCGCGCTCTGGCCGCGGAAAATTGTCCCGAGGAGTTCAAGTCGATGGCAGTTCCCACCCTGGAGGCGTGGGGCGGCGTGCTGACCGGATGCGGCGTTCCGCTGGAAATGCACCGGGGAGAGTATTTGACACGTCCGATTTTGATCACGCTTCCGGATGGGGACGGCGGCATTGTGCTGGGGGCGGGAAAATCAATTCCCGCGGAGGGGACTTTTCCATGGAGGGCTCAGGGCGATGGGGAAATTCAGGTGGATTTGCAGCAGGGTGAGTCCGGCAGTCCACTGCCACCGCGTCCGTTGGGAACTTTTCGCGCGGGACGCGTTGACACGTCGGAGGGCGCCAAGCCGGTTGAGTGCCACGTGGCGGTTACTTCCGAGGGAATGCTGCATTTCCGTGCGGCACAAAACGGCCAGCGGCTGCCTGTGGCATGGCGGCCGCCGCAGGCGTAGCCGCGGGGAGGGCTCGCGAGCGGGAGGCGGGGGCGGTCACGGCGCCGGCGGGCGAGTAAACGCCTCGGACGCGCGGCTATCCAGCTGGGAGAGAACCCAGCGGTATTCTTCCGCGACACTGCGCAGGACGTCGCCCGGATGCGCTTCCGCGGGGAGCACGTCAAAGGTGTAGGTCTCGATCTCCACGTGCGGGCTGATCCCGGCGCGGACCAGTTCCCAGAACGGCCCGTCGAGAGCATCCCGCGTGGACTCCAGCGGGGAGCGGGGCGCGAAAAACAGCGGTACGTGGAAATGCACGCGCAGCTCCTGCATGGTTTCAAGCGCCGTGGCGTCGGCGAATGCCTCCGGGAGGTCACGCCACGCAACGCGATCCCCCGCGAGGTTGAGTCCCTTGACCTGATGCAGGTAAGTGGGTTCTTCAAACTGGCGGAGGGCCTCGACTCCCTCCCGGGAGGCGGGTGTTTTGAGCGCGGCGCTCAGCTGGATTTTGGAAATTTTAATATCCGCCCGTTGCAGCGTGCGCAGGGACTCTGCGAGGTTTTCAAACTGTAGCGCGATATGGCATGTATCAAAGCAGACACCAAGGTGGCGGCGCAGGATTTCCTCCGCGCGGGAAGCGGTTGTTTTCAAGGCGTCCGCCACGACGGGAATTGCGACGTGGGGGAGGGCGCTTTGGAAAAAATCGATGGTCTGCGCGGTGGTTTCCAGAAAGCAGTCTGGTTCGGGTTCCAGTCCGAGGTGGATGAATTTTCCGTGCTCCTGTTCGATTCGCGCAAGGTGTGCGGCTGCGCCGCCGAGGGTGCGTGCGAGGGCGGCGACATCGGCGGGGGTTTTTATCCAGGCCGCGTAGGAACCGGGCACGGTGCTGATGCTTGCCTCGCCAGAATCCGGCAGCCAGCGCGCTAGAATGTCTGCCAGGGCGCATGTGTACTCGAGGCGCTCGGCGGTGCGCCAGTCCGGCGCGTAAACCTGTTCCTTAACCGGCCCGCGGTGGAAGCGGCCATAAGGGAATCCGTTGACGGTGAAGGGGTAAAGATTTTTTTCTCGAAAGAGAGAGGAGCCTGCCTCCAGCGCCCGGGCGTCGAGCAGATCCTCCGCGGCGCGTGCGCCGAGGCGCAGTCCGAGGCCGAAGGGGCCCGCGGGTGCGAGCAGGTCGCGCACTCCCACCGCCTTCTCCCGGAGTGAGAGTAGGTTTTCGCTCCAGGATTCTCCCGGGTGAATGTTCTGACAGTAGGCGAGATGGATGGAGGGTGTGGACGGCGGACGCATGGGTTCGGAAGGGGTTGCGCGGGTCCCCGTAGTATTCGCGGAAAACGGTGCTTTCACCAACAAATGGCTTCCGCATTCGCGCGGGAACGAAAATCCGGTGCGAGGTAAGCCCTACCCTTCCATTTGGACAAGCGTCTTGATTTTGAGTCCCGAGTGACCCGGCGCACCGCAAGGTGAGAACGTGCACCCCCCGCCTCCGGTTCACGCTGGTAAATCGCTACCAACCCCCTACATCAGGAGGATTGCACGGGATAAATTTTCTCTTTGGTCAGGTCCGCGGCTCCGGTCGGAATCCTCTTGCTCCCAGCGTGGGGTGTTTTAGTCAACCGGGTGCCCCTTAGTGCGGACAGAAAAGGGAATCGGAATTCTTTGATGTGATTTCCCTATGAAAAAATTTTTCTTACGCGCTTGTGCGTTCCTCCTTTGCGCCTGGATTTTCGGTGCCGCATGGCTTGTCCAATCAGGCACCGCCGACTGCGCAGGAAAAGCCGACATGGCGTTGGTTCTCGGGAGCAAGGTGGAACTGGACGGCACCCCATCGCCCCGGCTTCGTGCGCGGTTGGACAAGGCCGTGCAACTTTACAAAGCCGGGAACTTCCCCCGGATTCTCGTCAGCGGGGGGATCGGTAAGGAGGGGTATGACGAGGCCGCGGTAATGGCCACCTATCTCGAGCGCGAGGGAATTCCAAGGGATGCAATTTTGGAGGACAATTCGGGAAACACCACCTACGACAGCGCCCGGAGGATCGCCTCTCTGGCCGCAGAAAACTCGTTGCGCAGCGTCTTTGTGGTTTCCCAGTATTTT
>JBILWF010000191.1:0-5555 GCA_044370075.1 Chthoniobacteraceae bacterium
CGGTTGCTGGGGCTGCGCGCCCCCATCGGAGCCCTGGTTACGGGGGTTCTTGCGGGTTCTCCGGCTGAAAAGTGCGGGCTGCAGCCGGGAGATATTCTCGCGGGCATCGACGGGGTGATTATTCAAAGCCCCTCAGTGCTTCCCAAGCTTTTGGCGGGGAAGAAGTCGGGGAGTCGTGTGAAACTTACCGTGGTGCGGGATGGTACCGAGTATACGGTTCCTTGCGAGGTGGCCGCGGCACCGGCGCGGTGATTCGGATCCGGGATGTGAAGCCGTTGATGGGCGTCTTCATCGACCGACGTAAATGGCGTCGTCGGGCCACTCGGGGCGGATGAAGCCGTCCCGCATGTTCACGGGCAGAACATAGTTTCGCATGGAACGCACCGGCGAGAGGATGCGCATGGTGCTGACCTCCTCGATGGAGTCCTCGCCGTGGTTGCGTCGCAGGCTCGGAATAAGTTTTTCCTGAACGGTTTGTACGATGTCCAGGTCATCCTCCCCGTCGATGAAGAGCAGCATGGCGAGCTTGCCGTCCAACTCCGCAATGTGGCTTTCGAAAAGCACCTCGGTAAAAACCGAGCGCACGGCGGGCTCCCGTTGAATGTCTTCGATGAGCTGCTTGAAGGTGATCCCGATGCGAAACTTGATTGTGTACAGGTGCCGGGTTGTGTACTGCCCGGTCCCTGAGGCAGAAAGATCCACGTTGGCGTAGTAGGAGAGAATGCCCTCCTCTTCGAGCTTCTGGCGTTTGCGGCTCACAGTGCGCACATGCACCCCGGTGCTCTCCCCGATGGCGGTATCCGACTGACGCGGGTCGCGGATGAGGGCGCGCAGGATTTTGCGTTCCTGCTCATCGAGTTCGCGCGGAACAGGGCGGGCCATCGGGGAAGTGCGCATTCCCATATGCTCTAGGCCAGGGAGGGGCGCTAAAGCAACGAATGAGTTGGATTTTTTGTCGTTTTATGAACATTTGCGCCCTGAATATGTCGTTTTTTGATACAAAACCCCGTAATGATTGGAATTTTTAAGTAGAAAACCGCCCGATAATTGTCTTGAATCTTCACCCCGGAAAAGTAGGGTTTCGACCCACACCCCCGGGACGGCAACTTCCATTGCACCCATGAATCACGTTATCCTCGACTCGTTGCAGGGGCGGTCTTCCCTGTATTCCCCCTCGTTCGAACACGATGCCTGCGGTGTGGGCTTTATCGCCCAGGTTCAAGGCAGGCGTTCCAACCAGATCCTGCGGTATGCCCTCCAGAGTCTGTGCGCACTGGCACACCGGGGCGCCGTGGATGCCGATGCGAAAACTGGGGACGGCGCCGGCGTGGTTACCCAGCTACCCTATAAAATTCTCCGCTCCGAGGTGCAAAAACTCGGGCACAACCTGTACCGGGATGAGGATCTGGGCGTCGGCATGGTGTTTCTTCCCCATGACAACGCTTATGCCCAGGCGCGGGCGAAGGCCATTACCGAGGAGGTGCTCGAGCAGCGCGGGCTCTTCCTTTTCGGATGGCGCGAAGTTCCCATCAACATTCGTGTGTTGGGAGACAAGGCGGCCTCCACGCTTCCCCGGATTGAGCAGGTGCTCATCGGCAAACCCGAGGGCATCTCCGCCGAAGCGTACGAGCGGGCACTGTTCCTGTCGCGGAACGAGATCGAAAAACGGGCTGCTGAAGACAAGATCCGTCACTTTTACATCCCGTCTTTTTCGAGTCGCGTCATCAACTACAAGGGACTGCTGATCTCGCCTTCGCTGGAGAAGTTCTACCGCGATTTGCAGGATCCCGCGTACGAAACGGCGATAGCGACCTACCACCAGCGGTATTCGACCAATACGTTTCCCACGTGGCCGTTGTGTCAGCCTTTTCGTATGCTTTGCCACAACGGCGAGATCAACACACGGCGGGGGAACGTGAATTGGATGGCCGCGCGCGAGGCGGAACTGGAGGCCAACGAATGGGGCGAGGACATTGACCTGCTCAAACCCATCATTCAGGCCGGTGGTTCTGATTCCTCGGAGCTGGACAATGCGCTGGAGGCGATTGTTCTTTCGGGGCGCAATTTGCTGCAGTCCATGACAATGCTGGTTCCTCCGGCATGGAAGGGTGACAAGACAATGCCTCAGGCGCTTCGTGATTTCTACGAGTACCATGCTTGCCTGAACGAACCCTGGGACGGCCCGGCCTGTCTCGTGTTTACCGACGGTGAAACCGTGGGGGCATGCCTCGACCGCAATGGGCTGCGGCCCTCGCGTTACAAGCTAACCGACGACGGCGTTTTTTCGCTTGGTTCGGAAGTTGGAACTATCGCTTTGGATGATGCACACGTGGTGGAGAAAGGCCGCCTGGGCCCGGGGCAAATGATTGCCATTCACACGGGCGAAGGACGCCTGATGCACGACGCCGAGATCAAACAACGTCTGGCCGCGGAGCATCCCTACGGGGAATGGACGCGCAAGCATCTCATCAAGCTGGATGAGCGCGTCTCAAGAAAGACGGAGGAACCTTCCACGCCTCTGGACATCCTGACGCTTTCGCAGCGGCAGCTGGGGTTTGGATACTCGAGTGAGGAGCTCGAGATGATCCTCAAGCCCATGATCCAAAACGCGGCGGAAGCCGTTGGGTCGATGGGGGACGACACGCCCCTTGCGGTATTGTCGCAGCAGCCACGCCTGTTGTATCACTATTTCAAACAGTTGTTTGCGCAGGTCACAAACCCGCCAATTGATCCGATTCGCGAGAAGCTGGTGATGTCACTGACCGTGCACCTCGGGTGGCGCCGCAACCTGCTCTCCCAGTCGGCGGAACACGCCCGCCTGGTGCAACTGGATTCCCCCGTCCTGTTGGAGGAGGAGCTCGAAGCGCTTCGCTCGCTCGAAGTTGAGGATCATCCCGCCGCGGTGTTGTCGGCAACATGGCCGCTTTCGGAAGGCGAATTGGGCCTTGAAAAAGCCATCGACCGGCTATGCCGGGAAGCCGAGGCGGCGGTGGATGAGGGCAAGCGCATTCTCATTCTTTCGGACCGGGGAATGGACCACGCCCACGTGGCGGTCCCCATGCTGATGGCCACCGGAGCGGTGCACCATCATTTGATCCGTGCAGGCAAGCGCATGAAGGCCAGCATTGTGTGCGACACGGGCGAAGCGCGTGACACGCATCAGATTGCATGTCTCATTGGCTATGGAGCCAGCGCCGTGTGCCCTTATCTCGCGCTGGAGACAAGCCGCGAACTGTTGGAGCAGTTGCGTGTTTCGGCAAAGGCCGGGGTGACGAAGGCCGGCGCTGACGCCGACAAACTGGCGAAAGCCCGGGCCCTCGAGGCCGAGATCGGGGCGATCACGTACTCCAAGGCTTTGGAAAATGTGCGCAAAGCGCTGGAGGACGGTCTTTTGAAGATCATGTCCAAAATGGGAATATCCGTCCTTTCGAGTTATCACGGGGCGCAGATTTTTGAGGCTGTTGGCATAGGAACTGTCGTGGTGAACCGCTGCTTTTCCGGGACGCCGTCGCAGTTGGCGGGGATCGGGTTTGTGGAAATCGCGCGCGAATCGCTCGCGCGTCATGCGAAGGGATACGCGGGAACTCCCACCGAGGAGGGCAAGGGAATGCCGCTGGAGGACCCCGGCTTTTATCGCTTCCGCCGCGCGGGAGAGCGGCATGCAGTATCGCCCCCGGTGATTCAGTCCTTCCACGCGTTCGTGAAAACGAACAATCCGGACGACTACAAAAAGTACGTGGAAGCGGTGAGGGCCCAGCAGCCGATTTCCTTCAAGGACATGCTGGACCTGGTGCCCAAGGGAGCTGCAATTCCCGTCTCGGAAGTTGAACCAGTTGAAGATATTCGAAAGCGCTTTACTTCCGCCGGGATGTCGCTCGGCGCGTTGAGTCCGGAAGCGCACGAGGCACTGGCCATTGCCATGAACCGCATTGGCGGGAAGTCCAATTCGGGCGAAGGAGGGGAGGACCCCGAGCGCTTCAAGCGCCGGGACAACGGAGATCTGGCCAATTCGGCGATCAAGCAGGTCGCCAGCGGCCGCTTTGGAGTGACGGCCGCGTACTTGGCGAGTGCCAAGGAGATCGAAATCAAAATGGCCCAGGGTGCGAAGCCGGGTGAGGGTGGGCAGTTGCCCGGGCACAAGGTCACGGCACTCATAGCGCGTCTCCGGCACACGGTGCCCGGGGTGATGCTTATTTCACCGCCGCCGCATCACGACATTTACTCCATCGAGGATCTCGCGCAGCTCATTCACGACCTGAAGGAGGTAAACCCACGTGCGAAAGTGTGCGTGAAACTGGTGGCTGAAGCGGGTGTCGGAACCGTGGCTGCGGGCGTGGCGAAGGCGCACGCGGATATCGTGCTAATTTCGGGGCATGACGGCGGCACGGGGGCTTCCCCGCTTTCGTCGGTCAAGCACGCGGGAACACCCTGGGAACTGGGGGTGGCGGAGGCCCAGCAGGTTTTGATGATGAACAACCTGCGCAACCGCATCGTGCTGCGCACCGACGGGGGAATGCGCACCGGTTTGGACATTGTGCAGGCGGCGATTCTCGGTGCGGAAGAGTTTAACTTCGGCACCGCTGCATTGATTGCGCTCGGATGCGTGTACGTGCGCCAGTGTCACCTCAACACCTGCCCGGTGGGGATTGCCAGTCAGGACGAACGGTTGCGCGGCAAGTTCAAAGGGACGCCTGATATGATCGTGAACTTCTTCAACGGCGTTGCCGAGGAGGTGCGCGAAATTCTCGCCTCCATCGGCGTGCGTTCGCTTGCCGAAATTATTGGGAGAACCGAGTTTTTGAAGCAGCGTGAAGTGCCCGGACATCCCAAGGCCAACACGCTCGACCTTTCTCGTCTGCTTGTGGACGTGGCGGCGTCCGACCCGACGCAGCCGCGCTACTGCACGCGCAGCCGCAACGACGGGCTGCATGAGGCGCCCCTGGATGATGCCGTTCTTCAAGACGCCAAGGATGCGATCACCGACCAGCGTCCCATCACCCTCAAGTATAAGGTGCGGAACACGAACCGATCCGTGGGAACGAAGGTTTCCGGGGAGATTGGATACCAGTGGGGCGATGCGGGGCTTCCGGAGGGAACCCTTGAACTGCTCCTCGAGGGCAGCGCGGGCCAGAGCTTCGGCGCTTTTCTGGCTCCCGGCGTGCGGTTGGATCTCACGGGCGAAGCCAACGACTACGTGGGCAAGGGCATGAGCGGCGGTGAAATCGTGGTACGGCCCCCGGCGCGTCACCGGTTTGAGGCGGGGGACAACTCAATCGTGGGAAACACGTGTTTATACGGGGCAACCGGGGGTCGTTTGTTTGCAAACGGCCGAGCGGGCGAGCGCTTTGCAGTGCGCAACTCGGGCGCGGTAGCTGTGGTAGAGGGCATCGGAGATCATGGATGCGAGTACATGACCGGCGGCACGATTGTGATTCTGGGTGACACCGGAAAGAACTTCGGAGCCGGAATGACAGGCGGAGTGGCCTATGTGCTGGATCCGGCTGGGAAGTTTGCCGATTTGATCAATCCCGGGTTGATTGCCATCGAAAGAATTA
>JBILWF010000192.1:0-5541 GCA_044370075.1 Chthoniobacteraceae bacterium
GTGGAACTGATGATGTTCGCGCAGGCCAACTCCGAGCATTGCCGCCACAAAATTTTCAATGCGACGTGGGAAATCGACGGAGAACGCGCCGAGTTGTCCCTGTTTCAGATGATCAAGAACACCTACGCGCTGCATTCCGAGGGAATCCTTTCCGCTTACCGGGACAATGCCGCGGTGTTTGTGGGAAACCGCGCGGGGCGCTTTTTCGCCGATCCACACACAGGAACCTATGCGTCCCACGACGAGGATGTGCATGTGCTCTGCAAGGTGGAGACTCACAATCATCCCACGGCGATCTCGCCCTTCCCGGGTGCGGCCACGGGCTCGGGAGGTGAAATTCGTGATGAGGGGGCCACTGGGCGCGGTGCAAAACCGAAGGCCGGACTGACGGGATTTACCGTCTCCAACCTGCGGATTCCCGGCGCGGAACAGCCTTGGGAAAAGGATCTGGGAAAACCCGCGCGCGTCGCCTCGGCGCTGGAGATCATGCTGCATGGGCCTCTCGGGGGGGCAGCTTTCAACAACGAATTCGGGCGCCCTGCAATCGCGGGATACTTCCGTGCGTACGAGGCCGAGGTGCCCGGCGTGGGGGGATCTGAACTGCGCGGGTATCACAAGCCGATAATGCTTGCGGGAGGGTTGGGAAACATCCGGGCCGAGCACATTCAAAAGGGGGAGATTCGGCCCGGAGACCAGTTGATTGTGCTGGGCGGGCCGGCGATGCTCATAGGCTTGGGCGGTGGGGCCGCCAGTTCGATCACGAGCGGGGCTGGGAGCGAGGCTCTGGATTTTGCGAGCGTTCAGCGCGACAACCCCGAGATGCAGCGGCGCTGTCAGGAGGTGATCGACCGGTGCTGGGCCATGGGGGAGGCCAACCCCATTTCCTTCATACACGATGTGGGGGCGGGCGGCATCTCCAACGCCCTTCCGGAGTTGGTCAATGACGGAGGGCGTGGGGGACGCTTTCAGCTGCGCTCGGTTCCAAGCGATGAGCCGGGCATGAGCCCGCTGGAAATTTGGTGCAATGAATCGCAGGAACGCTACGTGCTCGCCGTGCCAACCTCGCGCATGGCAGCGTTCACGGCACTGTGTGAGCGCGAAAGGTGTCCCTTTGCGGTTGTGGGCGAGGCAACCGAGGCACGCCAGTTGGTGCTTGAGGACAGCCTCTTTAGAAACAAACCCATCGACATTCCCCTCGACGTACTCCTTGGAAAACCGCCCCGGATGCACCGCAAAGCGGTTTCCCGCTTGCGGCCTCTCGCCCCGATCGACACTGCCTCCATTTCCCTGCGGGAAGCCGTGCGCCGTGTGCTTTCTCACCCCACAGTCGCTGACAAAACCTTCCTCATCGCGATTGGAGATCGCTCCGTGACCGGTCTGGTCTGCCGCGACCAGATGGTAGGTCCCTGGCAGGTCCCCGTGGCCGACTGCGGGGTGACTGCTGCGGGGTTTGATGCCTACACGGGCGAGGCGTTCGCTCTTGGAGAACGCACGCCGGTGGCGGTCAACAATGCGGCGGCCTCGGCGCGTCTTGCTGTGGGGGAGGCTCTTACAAATCTTGCGGCAGCCCAGATTGGCGACCTCGGAAGGGTGAACCTTTCCGCAAACTGGATGGCCGCTCCCGCCGTCGAGGGAGACGGCGCTGACCTATACGCCGCCGTTCGAGCCGTTGGAATGGAGTTGTGTCCCGCCCTCGGAATTACCATTCCGGTGGGTAAGGATTCCATGAGCATGAGCACCACGTGGACCGAATCCGACGGATCGGCAAGGCGCATGACGGCACCAGTGTCGCTCATCGTGTCCGCTTTCGCACCATGCCGCGATGTGCGAAAAACTCTCACTCCGCAGCTCCAACCCGTCGAGGATTCCGTACTTATGCTGGTGGAGCTCGGCCGGTGGAAGAATCGCCTCGGGGGATCCATTCTTGCCCAGACGCTGGGCCAAACTGGCGACGAAGCTCCAGATGTCGAAAGTCCCGCGGTGCTGAAAGCTTTCTGGGAGTGCATTCAGCAGCTGGGGGACCAGGGGAAAATCCTCGCCTATCACGACCGCTCCGACGGCGGTTTGCTCGCCTGTGTGGCTGAAATGGCCTTCGCAGGCCGCATCGGGGTGGAAATCAACCTGCCCGGACGCGGCGGGCTGTTTGCAGAGCTTTTCAGCGAGGAACTCGGTGCCGTGCTTCAGGTGCGTTCCTCCGATTTTGATTCCATCCTCGCTCTTCTGCTCCGCGCGCGCGTGCCTGCCACGGTGCTTGGAACGCTCCATGTGGATCCCCGGATTCGCATCGTCTCCGAGGGCACCCTTGTCTTCGACGAATGCCTTTTCGCGATGCGGCGGATGTGGTCTGCGGTGACCCATCAGATGGCTCGTCTGCGCGATAATCCCGCTTGCGCAGATATGGAGGCTGAGGCACGCGTGGATAAGTCCGATCCGGGGATTACGCCTCATGTGCCTTTCTCCATTGAGCTGGGTGTGGAATATTCCGTCCGCCCGCCCGTCGCAATCCTCCGAGAGCAGGGCGTAAACGGGGAGGTGGAGATGGCGGCTGCTTTTGACAGGGCGGGTTTTCAGGCGGTGGATGTACACATGAGCGACGTGCTCTCCGGGCGGGTGTCGCTCTGGAACTTTCGCGGGTTGGTCGCCTGCGGGGGCTTCAGCTATGGGGACGTGCTCGGAGCCGGCGAAGGATGGGCCAAGAGCATACTTTTCAACGTGCGTGCGCGCGCGGAGTTTTCGGCCTTTTTCTCACGCGCGGACACCTTCGCTCTCGGGGTGTGCAACGGCTGCCAGATGATGAGCAATCTGCAGTCCATCATTCCCGGGGCGGATCTTTGGCCGCGGTTCGTTCAAAATCAAAGCGGCCGTTTTGAAGCCCGTCTCTGTTCCGTGCGAATTGAGTCCAGTCCGAGCGTTCTTTTTTCAGGAATGTGCGGAGCCGTGCTGCCCATTGCGGTGGCGCACGGAGAGGGTTTCGCGGAGTTTCCCAACGCAGCCGCGGCTTCCGCGTTTAGCCGCAGTGAACTCGTGGCTGCGCGTTTTGTGGACAACACCCACCGGGTTACGGAGCTCTATCCGCTGAATCCCAATGGATCTCCAGAGGGCATTACGGCCGTCACCACCCGAGACGGGCGCGTGACCATTCTCATGCCTCATCCGGAGCGCGTTTTCCGCACCGTGCAGCACAGTTGGGCACCGACGGGATGGGGCGAGAACGCCCCGTGGATGCGCATGTTCCGCAATGCGCGTGCATGGATTGGCTAGCAGCCTGCGGGAACCCGCGCGTACGGATTGTTCACCTGTTGGACGCGCGGTACTCCTCAAAGAGCGCTGCCGCCGCTTTTGCGTCGAGTTCGCCGGTGTGAAGCACCATGCGATAACGTAAAAGCAGTTCTTTTCCCGGTTCCAGCGTGTAGGCGCCAGACTCGCTTTCGGAGGAAATCATGCCCTTGCTTGCAAAAGGATTGTGCGCAAACAAGCCGTAATCTCGCGCATGCCATCGGTGCCCGAGCGCGTTGGCGGGATGTTCCATAAAGAGAATCCCACCCGTGGAGCTATCCACCGGACCGAACGCGTGCACCCATTTGGCGCGTTTGCTCCATACGTCACTGTCCTTGTCTCCCTCGCTGTTCAGCATGTGCCCGGCACCAGCTTTCTTGTCGGCTGTTTTGATGCGCATAGTTTCGGCAATCCGGATCGCGGTAGTGCCCTCTTTGGTGTCTCCGAAAACAACCGGTGCTCCTCCGGCTATGAGACGGATCTCCCAGTCGAACATCCGCTTCCGGGCTGTCTGCTCGTAAACGCGGAGGGTTTGCTCCGAGTGCAGCGGGATGGACTCATCCGGGGCCACCCATTTTTGGCGGGTACGCAGCGTGCCCGCTTTCGCCCCGCCGGTGGCTTCCAAAACCGATTCGTGTTCAATTCGGGCGACCTTGGCGCCGGGTGGAAGCGGCTTGCCTGATTCCCCCCAAAAATCAGATCCGTTTACGGATCCGTGGGAAAACCACATTCCCCGGTGGTGGGGATGATCCTTAGCTTCCTGCTCGGGACCATCCGCGGACCATGGCCACTGCCGAGTGAAATGCAGCTGGCCGGGACCAAACACCGGCGCGTAGTACACTTTGGGCGCGGGCGCGTGGCGGTATTCGGTGAAGATCTGGCCGTCGATGAGAACGCGGATCCTGTCTGGCTGTTTCTCAAAGGTGACATCGGCGCGCGCAGTGGAGAAGAGACTCCAACACGCGGTTGCAAAGGCTGTCTGGAGTACAGTTTTTGAGTTCATAGGGGGGTAATGGTCGAGCAGATCAAAGGCCTTCCAACCAGCGAATGAGCAGCTCGTTGGCCTCTGGAAAAATCAACAGCAACGAGGAAGCTGCGAGCAGACCGCCTCCGAGGCAGAGGTCTGCGGTCCGCGTTTGGCGTTGCAGGAGGCGTCCTGCGACAAACCCCGAGCCCATGAGCGTGATGATTGCCAAAACACACCCCGATAGAAACATCGGTAGCGCTCCAGAATTGGAGGGCAACAGTTCGGCGAGTTCCACCGCGTTGGTCGTCACAAGAGCGGTTGCCAGCCCGGAGATCCACCCCACAGATGATTGGCCGGAGCGCAGCACCAGGGCGCCGACCATTGCCAGCACAGCGCAGAGGGTTCCCTCTGGCAGGGAAATGCCCCGCAGATTGATTAGCGCCGCGAGCAATCCGGCACCGGCGATGGCCCCGAGCAAAAGTCCCGCCCGCCGGGCGGCAAGGCGCGCCGCCAGAGCTCCCGCTGCGAGAGCCGCCAGCAAGTGGTCGAGTCCGTGTACGGGCATGCTCAACCCTTGCAGAAAGGGACGGTCCCGCATGAATTCTGCGTGATGAGCCCATGAAACCGTGGGAAGGACCGCGGGAACGAGGCAAAGCAGCGCGGTCAGTCCGCGATTCCAGGGGCGGTGGGATGGTTGGTGAAAGAGAGAGCGCGATTCCATGAGTGGTTGAACGGTTCCGGTTTAGGGCAGCGATTTAGGGAAGGGAAGGCCCAAGGGCGGAAATCCAGCGTACGACTTCCGCATGATCATGCGCCACAGCCGCATAGTGTATTGCCGGCCTGCGCACTAAAATGAGCGGAATTCCGAGCGCTTGTGCCGCGGAAATTTTTGCAGGTACGCCGCCGGCGGGGCCGGATTCCTTCGAGACAACGCAGTCGACGCCCCATTCGCTCCAGAGCAGACGGTTCGCTGCCTCCGAAAACGGGCCCTGCATGGCGCACAGGTGTGCACGGGGGATTCCCGCGGCAATGGCATCTTCCACCGACTCGGGCGAGGGCGTGACGCGCGCGTACCACTGACGTGAAGTAGCATCCGGGTGCCTCAAAAAAACCGGAATGTCCTTTACGCCCGTTGAAAGGCAGATGCGGGAGCCCTTCAGAATTGCCGTCCTGGCGGCAGCTTCCATCGTGTCTACGGGCAAGACGGTTCGGTCTGGTTCTTGAGCTTCCACGGTGCCCGGTCGTTCGTACCGGAGGTAGGGAATGCCAAGCGGTCCGCACAGTTCCTGAAGTTGTGG
>JBILWF010000193.1:0-5537 GCA_044370075.1 Chthoniobacteraceae bacterium
ATCAGCGTCCACTTCGGGGGTAGGAGGATCGAGATACGGGAGCCTTCGTCCATGATGTAGAAAAGGCGCCCCTTGGCGGAGACCTGCGCCGAAACGCTCGACATGCGGTCGTGGTGGCGCGACCAGCGGGGTGATCCGACCCATTGCAACCGCTCGGGCGGGCCGACCTCCTGGTCCTTCGAAACTGCGTTCCCTCGGGCGTTGTAGTAGTAGTGCGTCCAGTCGTCCAACTGCGCGTTGAGCGGCTTCACGGTTTTTGTCCAGGCGCCGTCTTTGTGGAGGAGGGCGGTTCCGCCCGGTACGAGAACCCGCAGCACCTCTCCCATCGGGGTGCCTTGCAAGTCTCTGGAAACAATCAGGTTGATGAAGTTGTCAACGTAGGGAAGATGCTGTCCGTCAAAAACGTCCGCTGCAATGGGGCCATTCCTGCCGGACTCCACCAGCGCGGCGCGGACGGCAGCGACCTTTTCCGGGTGGGTGTCGAGGGCCTGCACCTGAAAGGAGTTGTTTTTGCGCAGAGCCGCGGTGAATGCGGGATCCTCAAGACCGATCTGCAGGACGATACCGCCGGTGGCAGAGGCGGTTTGGAGAGCGGCTTCCGCCTCCTGAGCGGGTGCGGCATTTGCGGGAAGCGGCAGGCTCAGAAGGCCGGGGAGCAGGGCGAGAAGGATGCGGCGGTAAAGCATCTGTGCGGAGGGGGGTGAGTGACCGGGGGAGGAACGCGTCGGACGGTGGTCAAAGCGTCAAACGCCGACGGAGGGAAAGTCCGTCGGCGTTTGAAAGTACGGATTGTCGGGATGAACGCCCTACTTCTTGGGCTTTCTCTCGGGCTTGGCCGTGAACTCTTCGAGGGTCACTTTTCCGTCGCTGTTTTTGTCGAGGGCTTTGAATTTCTTCTCGGCCGTGGCGTCGTCGTCTTTCTTGCCGCGCATTTCGGCGGCGTCGAGAGAACCGTCACCGTTTTTATCGAGCTTTTTGAAGCGCTCTTCGGGGCTGACCGCGGGCTTCTTGTCGCCTGCGGCGGCCTTCGCGTCGGCGGCGGGCTTCGCTGCGTCTGCGGCGGGTTTCGCGGCGTCGGCTTTTTCCTCAGCGAAAGAGACCGAGGCGCTCAGCGCCAGCGCGCTCAGGAGGGTTACAAGGGATTTCATGGGATGGTGTTTGGGGTTGTTTTTATGGAAGAGCCTGTGGGTACCACGCAGCTCGGTTGTGAAACACCGGGCATTTTCGGAAGTTGCGGCCACGTGGCGCGATTTTCGGCGTTTTATTTTTTAGAGAGCATCATTCCGGGGCTTGCACCGCAAAAACCGGCTGGATTGCCGGGGTGGGATCCAGCTGCAGCGGGTTCTGAATGCGCGCAACCAAGTCATCCCAAACCTCCTGACCGCGAATAATTTCGATTTCAACCCGCAAAAAAAGCACGGGCACGTCCGTGCGCAGCGGACGGTGCGGAAAACGGACACTATCTTTTTCCGTGGTGAGTGCCGCGGCCAGATCCCGCCGCGCACAGCGCGTTAAAAAATCGCCCAACTCCGTTTCCGAGAAGCGGTGGTGGTCGGCAAAGCGCCGCGTGATGTGGAGGTGGGCACCTAGGCGGGAGAGCTTTTCCTCGAAACTTTCCGGGCGGGCGATCCCCGAGAGAACGCCGATGTGTCTGTTGTTGAGCCATTCCAGCGGAAGCCGCTCGCCGGTGTAGAGGTTTTGGAGGTAACGGGGGGCGTGCGTGCATTCGATTATCCCCGCCACCGGGTTGTATTGCCGGATGCGCGCGATGAGATCCGGATCCGGTTCCGGCTCGGATTTGGTGAGGAAAATATACTGTGCCCGGCGGAGGTTTTCAGGGGGCTCGCGCAGGGTGCCGCGCGGAAGCAGGTGTTCGTTTCCGAAGGGGGCCTGGCGGTCGACGAGGCAGATTTCGAAGCGCCGGTGCAGTGGCAGGTACTGCATTCCGTCGTCGAGGATGAGCGTGTCACACTCAAAAAAGCGCACCGCGTCGAGTGCGGCCCGCACCCGGTCCTTGTCGACAAGCACCACGGCGTTGCCCAGCGACTTGGCCAGCATGAAGGGTTCGTCGCCTGCAAAACGGCTGTCGAGCAGAAGTTTGTGTCCATCATGAACCACGCGTGTTTTACGCCGCTCAAGCCCCAGCCATTTGCGCTGTAACCGCCGCAGCAGGGGCGGTTTCTTGGCCTTGTAGCCGCGGGAGAGGATCGCAACCCGCCGGCCGGCATCCAGAAGGGAACGCGCAAGCTTTTCAACTACAGGCGTTTTCCCTGTTCCTCCCACCGTCAGGTTTCCGATGGAGATGACCGCCACCCCGGGACTTCGCGCCCTGCGGAAGCGGTTTTTGTAAAGCCAGAGGCGCAGTGCCACGACGCGCCGGAAAACCGCGCTCAAGAGACGCAGAACGCCGCGCAGCAGCGCAGCGCGCACGCCGCGGCGGCGGTCGAGGATCACCTCGATGGCGAACTGCTCAAACTCCTCCAGACGTCGTCCCATGGCGCGCGGGGCAGGGAAAAGTGCGGCCCGCAGACGGTTTAGGCGGAGGGGACTCCGATCCGCATCCCTTCGTTGTCCGCGGCGGTGACCACCGTCCGGCAGGCGGTCCTATCCGCAGCGGCCGACATGGCGGCGGCTACCGCACCCGCGTCTCGCAGGGTGACACAGCAGATGGTTGAGCCGGATCCGGAGAGAAAGCCGCCGAGGGCCCCCGCGTTTTCGCCCGCGCGGATCACCGCCGGGAGGAAGGGGATGAGGGCCTGTCGGAATGGTTGGTGGAGTCCGTCCTCGAATGCGCCCTGAAGCAGCGCGTAGTTCTGCGAGGCAAACGCGGCTGTGATGCGGCATGCGTTTGCGCAGCTTGACACCGCGGACAAGCGGTCCAGATGGGGGGGAAGAACTTTGCGCGCCTCGGGGGTGCTGATTTCAAAGTCGGGAATGAGCAGAACAAAGCGCAGATCCGCGTCCACGGTGAAGCGGGCCGTTGAGGAGCCGCCAGCGACGGTGAATCCGCCAAAGGCGGCGGGCGCGGCGTTGTCGGGGTGCCCTTCGAGTTGGGCGCACAGCTCGAAGAGTTGCTGGCGGGTAAGTGGCGAGCCCGAGAGCGCGTTGAGTCCGGCGAGCAATCCGAGGCGGACCGTCACAGAACTGCCCATTCCGCGGGAGGGGGGTACTTCGCCCTCCACGTTCCATGCAAAGGGGAACGGCGCGAGTCCGGTTTGCGCGAAGAAAAGCGAGGCGGCCTGATCGGCCATGGCGGCGCCGGAAGGCTTGTAGGATGCCGCCCCCGAGTCGGTTCGGGAGACAGTGACGCGGTTGGACAAGCCGAGTGCAATGCCCAGGCAATCATAGCCGGGGCCGAGATTGGCGGTCGTGCCGGGAACGTGGGTGGTGACGGACTGCATCGGCGTACTGTGCATGGAAAGCGGAAACCGACAAATCGCAATCAGCTGCCGCCGGCTACAGGAACGGCACGCACCGGCCTACCACTTGGAAATGCCGACGGCCTTGGCCGCTTCCTCGGGGGAGGTGGTTCTTTCCACCAAGCCGGCGAGCAGCGGGTCCACCTTGGGGAGTTTGAGCAGGGCGGCCAGTTTGTTGGGCGTCTCCAAGCGTGAAAAAATTGCGCGCCGGATCTTGCTGCGCGGGACGGTTTTGACGCCGTAGCCGTCCGGTTCGTTGCTGCTCCAGTAGGAGACTTTTTCCTCGCCGTCCCCGGTTTCCATGCCAAGGAAAATCACCGAGTGCCCCTTCTCGGAGGCTCCTATGGAATCGTTCCAGAAAATTTTGAGGAAATCCCCCGCCTTGGCCTCCTCCCACGCGGTGAAGTTGCGGCCGGCACCGGTTTCATGGAAAAGGCGGGCCGTGCCCGGACCGTTGGCGTTCCAACGGCCCCACGCGCCCTCCCCGTCCTGCTGGTCCTCAATCATCAACTGCCGCCAGACATCGGGGATGAGCGAAATGCGTCCCTGAAACTGCTCCTGCGCCAAGGCGATGAGCAAAACCACGTAGGTTGCACCCGAACAAAACGCGGGGCGGGCCGCTTTCGCCAGAATCTCGGGTTTGTCCTCCTCCCCCCAGCGGACCGCCTGACGGAGCGCGTCAAAGGCGTCCTTACCGGTGGAATATCCGCCGCCCTGCGGCATGATGTGAACGGCATTGAGAATCGCTTCGTTCCATGGTGCCGTCTTGGATTTGCCGGCCTCGGGTTTGCCCGGCGGCGTTTTGGAGGTTTTGTCCTTTTTAGGATCCTCGGACTTTTTGGCAAAAACCTGACATCCGACCAGGGCGAGGGCGAGGGCGCATACAGCCGCCGGCAGGGAGGATCGGGGGGCAAAAATCGGGCGCATGGCAACGCAAAGAACCAAACACAGAAAGGCGCCGCGGAAAAGCCCGTAGCTGAAGGCGCTTGAAAGGAACCCGACCCGGGCGGCTACCCTTTTGAAGCCACCGCGGTTTAAAAAAGCGGTGTTTCCCAAATTTTTGGACTGCATATCGGCCAAAAAAGGGCAATTGCATAAGGCATGCCATCCCCCACATTCGACGAAATCCGCGTCCTCGAGGTGCGCGTACAGGCGGCGGGACCCGCCGGCGCAGAATCCACCGAAACCCACCGGACGGTGTGGGAGAAGATCGAAGATTACCTCGTTGTGTGCCAGTGCAGCACCGCCCACACACAGGGTATCTTGTTGCAGTTGCTGACCGTGGGGAAGGTGCGCGTTGATTTCCGCGAATATTCCGAGCGGTTGCAGTTGCTGGATTCCGGGCAGCGCATGGAACGGGCGGAGGCGATCCTCCGCTTGGAGGAGGCGTTCGAGGAGTTTTTCCGTCAAAAACAAATCAAGCAGGATGCGGATTTGACACAGAAAATCATAATCCAAACGCCCAAAGGGGGCGGTTACCTGCGGGCGGATTAGGCGGACTGCGTGGCAGCGTTCATTTTGCAGCCGGATAATTTTGTGGAAGTGGCAGACGCGTAACACATGAAAGTAAAACAACTTCAGGAAATCGAGCTGCGGCAGGCCCGCACCACCACCGCGGGCGCGGGTGCAGGGGACGTAACAGAATCCCGCATGACAGTAGCGGAAAAAGTCGAGGAGTACGTGTTCCGTTTGGGTTGCACCAATGCGCACGTCTTGGGGCTCGTTCTGCAGCTTCTGACTGTCGGCAAAGTGCGGGTGGATTTTCGCGAGTATTACGAGCGGCTGCAGTTGGTCACCAAGTCGGACTTGCTGCCCCGCACTCAGGCTATTCCTTTGGTGGAGACCTTTCTCAACACGCTGCGGAAGGTTCCCCACAATCCGGAGGAGAGCGAGTTCACGCAGAAAATTATCATACAGCCGCCGAAGCCCCCCGACAGGTAGGCTGGCCTTTGGGTGCTTCCGGAAACGCGAGGCCGCGTGGATTGATCTCCGGAAGGGAGTGGGACCTTTCCGCGACGCTGCGGAGTGCGGTCCGTGGGCCGCGGCAGGGCAGAAAGGGTAGCCGGGTAAATTGGTTTCCGCCGTTCCGAAAATTCGCTACAGAGGGGACTTGTGAAA
>JBILWF010000367.1:0-3983 GCA_044370075.1 Chthoniobacteraceae bacterium
ATGGCAGGACAGCATCCAGCTCAACCAGAATTTCAGCCATCTCCCGCTGACCGAGGCCCTCGATGCGGAGGGCAAACCGCTTTACGTTTCCGTCGAAATCCTCCAGCGCACCGTAACGGTCAAGGTCTGGAAGCTGCAGGTGGGCCGCATCGTGCTGTACCTGCTCGATACGGACATCCCGGAAAACACGGGGGAGGACCGCCTCATCACCGCGCAGCTGTACGGGGGCGATCTGGAAATGCGCATCCAGCAGGAGATTGTGCTCGGCGTGGGCGGAGTCCATGCGCTGCACGCCATGCAGATCAAACCGGCGGTTTACCACATGAACGAGGGCCATTCCGCCTTCCTCTCTCTGGAGCTGATCCGGCGCCGGGTGGCCGATCACGGGAACGATTTTTACAGCGCGCTGCAGGTGGTGGCGGCCGGGAATATTTTCACTACGCACACTCCGGTGCCCGCGGGCAACGACGCTTTCCCGCTGGAACTCATGCGCAAATACTTCGGCACCTACCCGGCCAAGGTCGGCTTGGAATTCGAGTCGTTTGTAAGCTTCGGGCAGACGCGCAAAAACCCGGTGGAGCCCTTCTCCATGACGATCCTCGCGCTGCGCACCAGCCGGCATGCCAACGGAGTGAGCGCCCTTCACGGGAAGGTTTCCCAGGGCCTGTGGAAGGATGTGTGGGCCGGGGTGCCCGAGCACGAGGTGCCCATCACGAGCATTACCAACGGGGTGCACACGCGCACATGGACGGCTCCCGAGTTTGCCGCGCTTTACGATAAGTACCTGCCCGAATGGGAGTCGCATCTGACCGATGTGGAATACTGGCGCGGCGTGTACGACATTCCCGACGAGGTCATCTGGGGGACGCACCAGAAACTCAAACGCCGCCTCATCGACTTTGTTCACACCCGTCTGCGCGCCCAGCGCCTGCGCCTGGGCGAATCGCCCGAAAAATTGCGCGCCGCCCGCACGCTCCTGAATCCCGATGTGCTCACCATCGGGTTCGCGCGCCGGTTCGCGACGTACAAGCGCGCCACGCTGCTTTTCTCCGACCGGGACCGGCTGCTGCGTCTGATCAACAACACCGAGCGCCCCGTGCAGTTTGTCTTCGCGGGCAAAGCCCATCCGAAGGACGAGCCCGGAAAACGCTTCATCCAGGAGGTGTACAAAATCTCGCGGATGCCCGAGTTCGAGGACCGGATTGTTTTCATTGAAGACTACGACACCTACGTCGGGCGCCGCATGTACCAGGGTGTGGATTTGTGGCTGAACAATCCGCTGCGTCCGCTGGAGGCCAGCGGTACCAGTGGGATGAAACTGCCGCCCAACGGGGGATTGAATCTTTCGGTGCTGGACGGTTGGTGGTGCGAGGCTTTTGCGCAAAACCGCAAGGCAGGGTGGGCCATTGGCGAGGAAATCACCGATGGATCGGTCGACTTCCAAAACGAGGTGGATATTGCCAGTCTCTTCCACATTCTGGAGACGCAGGTGGTGCCGCTCTATTACGCCAAGCCCGACGGGCGTTTGCCGCTTGCGTGGATCCAGCTCATGCGCGAGTCCATCCGCTCGATCACCCCGGTCTTCAACACGCACCGGATGGTGCGCGAGTACACCGAGCGCCTCTATGAACCGGCCGCCGCCGCGCATACCGTGCTGGCTGCCTCCGGTGGAACCAAGGCAAAGGCGCTTTCTGAGTGGAAGGACATGATCCGCGCCGCATGGCCCATGGTACGTGTGGACCGCGTCGAGGTGGATGTGAGCGCCGGTCAGGTCCAGGTGGCGGATACCATACCCGTGCGCGCGATCGTGCATCTGGGGTCCCTCTCGCCAAAGGATGTCACGGTGCAAGCCTACTACGGCGAGGAGTGCAACTGCACCATCCTTGCCCCGGCGACGGCGAATCTGGAGTTGTCCGCGAAACTCGACGGGGGAGCGTACCTCTATCACGGCGCCATCTCGGCGGCGGAGAGCGGTTCCTACGGCGTGAGTGTGCGGATCATCCCCACGCACGCGAACCTGACGCAGGCGCACGAACTGCGCCTCATCAGCTGGGCCCGCTAAACCGAAACGGTCCCGCAAACGACGGAGTGCAAGCCAGAGCCTGTCCCGGCCGAAGAGCGCCGGGACGGGCTCTTGTGTTTTTTGCCGGTGGAAGTGGCGCGAATCAACTCCGGTCCGCGGACCGGGTGCGAAGAGCCCCGAAACCGGAGCGCGAAAGGTCGCGCCCCCTGCGGCGGCTCTGCGCCCGCCGTGTGCGGGGGTGTCTTCCGCGATGAAGGGCCGCGAAGGGTTCCGGCACTGTGCATGGAGACAATCCCGGCAGGCGCGGAGGGTACGGTTGATTTTCCGCCTTTTTGTGATTCTGTACTTCCGAAGTGTGATCGTGTTCCTATGAAGACGTTGTTTCTGACCAAGCGGGTGGCCCGGATGGGCGTTGGTTTCTTCGGGGGCATGGCGTTGGGGGTCGGGGTTAATTTTTTGGATACCGAACCGACTCAGGCACCGCAGGCACGGGAGGGGCGCGAAGCGGCCGCGGGCGTCGCGAATGGAACCGCCTCGGAAGGAACCGGTGCGGGGGCTGCGGAGGTTTTCCCCGGTGCTTCTGCGGGAGAGCGCTTTGAGGAGGCCGGTGTGGAGCGGCAGAAGGAAATACTCCGGGCAATTGGCGCCCGTTTGGCGAAAGAATCCACGCCGGGTCTTCAGCTGGGGGTGGCGCGCGTGATTAGCTCCTTAACCGCGCAGCAGGTGGCCGCCCTCCTGGAGGCGATGCCCCGGGATGGCGCGGAGTCCGCGCGGGGCCGGGGTGAGGGCCCGGGCTTCATGCGGGGGGGTGAGATTCCCGATTTTGTCCGGTGGGCCCTGGCCCAGAAACTCTCCAGTGAAGATGCGGCGGCTTCCCTCGAGTTGGGTAAACGGCTCAAAGATGACCTCGTGATGGGGAGTGCGCTGGCGGTCATGGCCCGCGGCAGCGGAGCGGAGGTGCTCAAGAACCTGGCGTCCCTGCCGGAGGGGGAACGCGACAAGGTGCTCTCTTCCATGAGCCGCGCAGGACTGGAAAAGGTGGGCGGATCTCTTTCGGAGATGGTGGGGGTTCTGCGCGAAAACAAGGCGCTGGGGAAACTGGCGGCCCAGTTTGGCGGCGAATCGCAGATGGTAGTAACGCGCTTCCTGAGCGCGGCGCTGGCACAAAGCGCTCTGCGCGACCCGGAAGGTGCGCGTACCCAGTTTGCGGAACTTAGCGCGTTTTTGCAGGAATCCGCCCCGGACCAATCCTCCGGCGGGGAGCGCGGTCGTTCCGGGGGGCGCCGGGGCGGGGGGGCGGCGGGGTCTCCGGATTCGTGGGTGCTTCAAAACACGCTCTCCCAGATGCGGACGGTGTCGCCGGAGTCCGCCTCGGCTTTTTTTGATTCCTTCTCCGAAAATGCCCGTTCCCCGTGGATGTTTAGTGATGAGGCAATCAGCCGTTTCCAGCGGGGGGGCGTCGAGTCGGCGGTGCGTTTTGCGGAGTCCCAAACTGATCCGGAGGCTTTGCGTTCGGCGGCCCTCGGGACGTGGTGGGTTCTGGCGCAGCGCGACCGGGGGAGTGCGGTGGAATGGATTGAATCGCTGCCGCAGGGTGCTTTTCGGCAGGGGGTTCTGACGGCGGTGATGATCGATGCGTGGAACGAGTCCCGCACGTGGGGAAGCGGTCAGGCCGCGATTGAGGCGGGTGCAAAGCTGGCATCGCGCGCTTCGCAGCTCGATTACTACGCGGCGCTGATGGCGGACCGCCCGGACCGCGGTTACAGCCAGAGGGGGACCAAAACGGAGACCATCAGCCAACTGCCCCTTTCTGCGGCGGAAAAAGAGGAGTTGTACCGGAGGGTTGCCCCGGTGCGATTGTCCCCGTGAGGACGCGGGGAGTTTTTTTTGAGGAGCGGAAACATGAAAGCGGGAATTCACATTTTACTCGTGGGAGCGTGCGCGGAGGGCGGTTTTTTGC
>JBILWF010000194.1:0-5525 GCA_044370075.1 Chthoniobacteraceae bacterium
GGCGGGGGAGGTGATGGTTTGGGCTTTGGAGCAACCGGTGCCGGGGCGGGGGGAGCGGCCGGAGGCGGGGCCGGTTTTTCTTCTTTTTTGGAGGAGCGCAGAAACCGCCAGAACAACTTTGTCTCAGGAGCCGCGGAAAGGGTGCCCGCGAGCAGGAGCGAGGCCGCGGCGCAGAGTAGGGGTTTGTTCATGGGAGAAAGAAAGTGGCTTGGCGCCCTCGACCCTAGTAAATTGGAGGACTGCACGTAAGAGTTTTTCCCAACAATCTCCATGAAAGCCTCACCGCTCCGCATCGCGCTGGTTTCCCCGCTTTGGACGCGCGTCCCTCCGGTCAATTACGGGGGAATCGAGCTTTTGCTGAAACTGCTGGCCGATGAACTCGTCGAGCAAGGACATGAGGTAACGCTGTTTGCAACCGGGGACTGCGAGGTGCGCGCCAGCCTTCACCCGGTCGCGCCCGCTTGCATTACCGAGTTGATGGCCCGCGGGGAGGTGTACGCCTACGAGCATTATGCAAACGCGGCTGTGGGGGAGGCTCTGGCCCGGGCCGGAGATTTTGATGTGCTCCATTTTCATCTCACGCCCGCGTGGCTGCCTCTGGCCGCTTCCTGCGCCAAGCCCTGTTTGTTCACCCTCCACACCTGTGCGGTGAAGGACGACGAGTGGGCCTTCGCCCGGTACCCGGGAGTGGAGGTAGCGGCCATCAGCCGGTTTCAGGTGGCCGGCACCGAAGAGCGCCTGCAGCGGCGCTTTCCCGTGGTGTATAACGGATGCGATTTTGGCGCCTACACGCCCCGGTACGAGGCAGGGGAGTATCTGGCCTTTCTTGGCAGGATGAGCCATGCAAAAAATCCGCGCGGGGCCATTGAAATCGCCCGGGAGGCGGGGTTGCCGCTGGTGCTCGCCGGGCAACCGCAGAATGGGGAGGAGGAGCTTTACTTTGAGAAGGAGGTCAAACCCCACATTGACGGAAAAAACGTCCGCTGGATTGGGCCGGTCAATCACGAACAAAAGGCTGAGCTTTTGCGTCGGGCTGCGGCACTGGTCTTTCCCATTCAATGGGATGAGCCTTTTGGACTGGTGATGATCGAGGCGATGGCTTGCGGCACGCCCGTGGTCGGGGTGCGCCGTGGGTCGGTGGGGGAGGTCGTGGAGGAGGGGGTGACGGGATTTACAGCTTCCGCGCCTGAGGGCCTGGCGGCATGCATCCAGCCCGTTCTGGCGCTGGATCGCCGCGCGGTGCGGGAGCGCGGCGAAGCGCGCTTCGGGTACCGCGAGATGGTGCGCTGTTACGTAGACCTGTACCGGGAACTCATCCGGCGGCGGGGAGCCGTCTCCTCTGAGTGAGTGCCGGACTTTTGGACTTTGTGGTCATTGGGGGCGGGCTGGTTGGTCTGGGCACCGCCTACAAGCTGCAAAAGCGCTTCCCCGGTTCCGGGGTGGGGGTGCTCGAAAAGGAAGCGGAAGTGGGCCGGCATCAAAGCGGCCACAACAGCGGGGTTCTGCACTGCGGCCTGTATTACAAGCCAGGCTCCCTAAAAGCCCGCATGGCGGTGGGAGGCATTCGCGAGATGACCGCGTTTTGCCAGCAACATGCGATCGCCCACGAGATTTGCGGCAAGGTCGTGGTGGCCACCGAACCGGAGGAAATTCCGCGTCTTGAAGACCTCCATGAGCGGGGTGCCGCAAACGGTTTGGAGGGGCTCCAGTGGTTGACATCTTCGGAGTTGCGCGAAGTAGAGCCGCACGCGACCGGCCTCCGCGCCCTGCGTGTTCCCCAGGAGGGAATCGTGGATTTTCCCGCCGTAAGTCTCAAACTAAAGAAGCTTATCGGGGAGTCCGGGGGATCGGTGCACACACAGTGCGAGGCGCTCGGATTTACGCGGGAGGGTGCGCACTGGATTGTGGAGACGACGCAGGGCGAGTTCCGCGCGCGGTTTTTGGTGAATTGCGCGGGGCTGCACTGTGACCGGGTTTGCCGTCGCGCAGGGGAGGAGCCCGGGGTGAAAATTGTTCCCTTCCGCGGGGAATACTTTGAGCTCAGACCCGGAAGAAAACACCTCGTCAAACACCTCATTTATCCGGTGCCGGATCCGGCGTTTCCTTTTCTTGGAGTGCACTTCACCCGGATGATTGGCGGGGGGGTCGAATGCGGTCCCAATGCGGTTTTGGCTTTCTCGCGGGAGGGCTACCGATTGGGTGACGTCCGTCTGGCGGATTTGGCGGAAACGCTGGTTTTTCCGGGGCTTTGGCGTTTTGTGGCGCGGTATCCGCGGGTTACCGTGTCCGAGTTTGCGCGTTCTTTGAGCAAAAAGTTGTTCTGCCACTCGCTGCAGCGCTTGGTTCCCGAGGTGCAGATGGGCGATTTGACTCCGGGGGGAGCGGGGGTCCGGGCGCAGGCGATGGGATTTGATGGAAGCCTCGTGCAGGATTTCGCCATCAGGAGGGCGCCTTCCGCGTTGCATGTGCTCAATGCCCCGAGCCCGGGTGCCACCGCGAGTCTGACAATCGGCGGCTACCTTGCGGAATCGATTGAGCAGAACTGAGGGCCTCCCTCCACCGCGGGTTCCCCTTCCGGAGAAACCGTGGAACCCGAAAAATTCAGTCAGCATTTCCGCGAAGTTCAATAGACTGGCAGCATGTTCCCCATCACCCGGCGTCGTTTTTTGCGTTCCAGCGGCGCGTTGCTTTCCCTGCCTTTTCTTGAATCTTTCGTGCGGGCGAATCCCGCCCCGCCGCCCAAACGTCTGGTCTGTTTGATGACCAACATGGGCGTGCTGCCCTCCAATTTTTTTCCAAACACTGAAGGCCCTGAATACGAGAGTACTCCGTATTTGGAGATCCTTGCCGGACACCGCGCCAAAATGACGGTATTCAGCGGGCTCTCCCACCCAGGGGTCGATGGGGCCCATCTTTCCGAGCGCTCTTTTCTCTCCGGCGCGCCGCATCCCGCCGCGAGCAGCTTCCGCAACACCATCTCTCTCGACCAACTTGTCGCGGAGCGCAACCGCGGCCAGACCCGCTTTCCTTCCCTCGTCTTATTGTCGGGAAAACCCGACCTCGGCTTCCCTTCGGTGACGCGTAACGGCATTGAAATCCCGCCGGAGCGAAACCCTCTCGTGCTGTATGCAAAGCTTTTCCTGCAGGGCACTCCTGAGGAAATCTCCGCGCGTATGGAGGAGTTGAGCAAGGGACACAGCATCCTCGATTTCGTGCGGGAGGAAGCGCGGGGCCTCAAACGCGAGGCGTCTACCCGGGACCGGGACCGGTTGGACCAGTATTTTACCGCGGTCCGTGAACTCGAGCAGAGTCTTAAAATGTCCGCCGAATGGGAACGGCGTCCCAAGCCGCAGAAGCCCGCGTGGGAGCCCAGGCTGATTGAGAGCGATTCGGAAATTGAGGCGCAGCTCGATCAGATGTTTATGCTCATCCGGCTCGCGCTGGAGACCGATAGCACGCGCGCGGTCAGCCTCTATCTGGGCCCGCTGATGGTGACTCCAAAGATTCCCGGTGTTTTGGGGCAAACCCACGGACTGACGCATCACGGCGGCGACTCGGAAAAGATCGGGCAGCTCCGCAAGATCGACGAAGTCCAGTTCCGGTGTTTAAGCCGCTTTTTAAGCGGACTTGAGGGCGTCCGGGAGGGCGGTGGCTCGCTGCTGGATCATGCGAGTGTGTTGTACGGATCAAATCTCGGAAACGCCAATTCGCATGATACCAGCAACCTTCCGATTCTGCTGGCGGGAGGCGGTTTCCGTCACGGAAAGCACCTTGCATTCGACCGCAAAAGCAACACCCCGCTGGCGAATTTGTTCGTCAGTCTGCTGCAGGGATTGGGGTTTGAAACAGACCGCTTTGCCTCGAGCACGGGAAGTTTGAGCGGCCTGGAGGTGCGCGCATGAGGGCGCGGTTGTGTTCCATTTTAGCGGCCGTGACGGGCTTTTTGGCCACAGCCGTCTCCCGGGCCGATCCCGCCGCATTTCTCGAGAAGCACTGCTCAAACTGCCATGACGCGGAGACCCGCAAGGGTGGGCTCGATGTTGGCGCGTTGCGGCAGCCCGAGGATTTGCCGTCGCTCGAAACCTGGGTGCGGATCTGGGATCGCGTCCGGTCCGGAGAGATGCCTCCGAAAAAAAAGGCGCGTCCTGAGCCCCGGGAACTCCGGATGTTTTTGACCGGGCTCGAGCGGGATTTGCGTGAGAGTGATCTGCGCATCCGCGCCGCGGACGGCCGGTCCACGCTGCGGCGTTTGACCCGCGTGGAGTATGAGAATGCGGTTAGCGATCTTTTTTCGATGCCGCACCTGGAGGTTCAGGCGCTCTTTCCGTCGGATGGAACGCGGGGGCTTTATGACAAGGCGGGAGAGGCGTTAGATTTTTCTGAAATCCAGCTGGGCGTGTACATGGACGCCGCGGAGTTTGTTCTGGAGCGCGCGATTTGCACGCAGCCCACGCCGCCGGCCTCGCGCAAGGAAAAACTTTACCCCACTACGCGCAAGTTCTGGCAGGCCCTGGGAAACGGAGACGGTTTTTTGATCAAGAACTGGCAGGTGGATCCGTTGTTTCCGCTGGTTTCACCGAAAGTGTCCGGATTGGCGAAGAACCGGACCGCAAACCCCGCCTTCAAGAACGACGAGTTTGTCGTGCGCACCGGGGCGTTTGGGTTGATTCGCGCAAGTGATCCCTCCAAGTACCGGAGTTTTAATTTTATAGCGCCCGTGGACGGGGAGTACCGCATGCGTGTTTCCGCGTGGAGCTTTTTGCTGGATCAGGGTCACTTGCGGCCGAATCACCGTACGGAGGTTGCCGCGTTGTGGAGCGAGATTAACCGGGCGGAACACCGCTGGCTGACGTATTTTGATGCGCCTTCTTTTTCGCCGACAGTTTCCGAGTTTCAGCGCTGGTTGCCCGCGCGCTCGTCGGTGCGCTTTGAAACGGAGACCGTGCGGCATGCGGATTCCGACATCGCGGAGTACACCGGGCCGGGGATCGCTGTGGACTGGATTGAGATGGAGGGCCCTTTATTTGACCAGTGGCCCACCGCCGCGCACCGGCGATTGTTTGGTGACCTGCCGATTGTTCCCGCCGAACGGTTGGCAAATGCAAAACCGCCGAGGCATGCCCCGGTTGTGCTGCATGGACTCAACGGAAAAAAGACCGTGCTCGACGGGCCTCTTTACACGGTTTGGAGCGACAATCCGCGCGCCGATGCCCGGCGCCTTTTGGAGGGTTTTCTCCAGCGCGCCTTTCGGCGTCCGGTTCGCCCCGCGGAATTGGACGCTTATGTGGGCATCGTGGAGCGGGCGATGAAGCCTACGACGTTGGCAGGCGGCGAGACACAGCCGGGCGAATGCTTTGAAACCGCCATGCGCGACGCATACAAGACTGCGCTGTGCTCTACGCAGTTTCTTTTGCGCGCGGAATTGCCGGGACGGCTCGAACCGCATGCCCTCGCGTCGCGTTTGGCACTCTGGTTGTGGAATTCAATTCCCGATGAGGCGCTGCTGGCTGCGGCCACCCGCGGGG